>CAZAQY010000006.1:68140-84419 GCA_964486845.1 uncultured Pirellulaceae bacterium | reverse complement strand
TCATGACCGAGTCTAGCCGCACGCCTTGCGTCAGGTCGCGGACGACGAACTCGACGCCCTCGCACGCCTTTTGCAGACGGCGGATGATCTCCTCGTTCGACACCGGTTCCAGGCCGGTGTCGTCTCGCGAGGGGGCGAAGCCGAAAAAGACGGTGAAGATCTTCGTGGATTCACCCGGCGAACCAGTCGACGGCGGCAATTCCGCAGCCGGAGACGAACCCAATGCACAGGCGCTGAGCGCGCCGGAAGCGACTTTCACAAACGTGCGACGCGACATCGTGGACATGGTGACCTCCTCGGCTCAGGGGACCAGACTTCAAGGCTATCCTTGCACGAAATGCTGCGGAGAAAAAAACTGTTGTCGTCGATCGAGAAGCGGTAGCGGGGCTCAGAGTAGCGATCCCAAACGACTCGCGCGCGAGCCTCGTGCCGACAGGTCCCGCTCTGGCCAACTGCCAGCAGGTCCGTCTCCCGATCGCGCAACAAAACCTCGGCGGTAAATCGGTCGCCTTCGCGCTGCGCCACAGCGCCGTTGACCGTCACGGGAATGCCGGCTGGGGCGCGGCCTCGAACAGCGATCTTCAACCGCTCGGCCGACCGCGTCCCGTGCCGGTGATTGAGCACGGCGCCGTGGTAAGGCTCCTCGATCTTGATGGTCGCCTGCGACTGTGCGGCGCACACCGCGGCAGAGGTGTCTGCCAAGCGGCCAGCCGCTATGCCCGCGGTGGCCGATTGCAGAAATGTACCCCGACTCATGGTGGGACGGGGCATGGCGTTCTCCTTGCCGGCTCGGACCCTATCGACGCGTCGAACTAAGACGCCGATTATACGCCCGGAGAGCGCGTCTGCAAACCTGCCCAAGGCAGAACGCCCGGCTTCTCGGTCCGCGTTCAGTGCACCCGGCACCGTCTCGCCGATCGTTCAGCAGCAGGTGACCGCCCTACCGCGAATCAGTCTGTCCGAGATCCTCGTCCACACGGGCCGCTACCATGGAGCGATAGCTACTGCCGTTGGCGTCCTCGAATCGAACACGGTCCGCGGTGAGAAACGTCACCAGAAGGTTCAGCGTGAGACGACGCCGATCACCGTTCATCTCCTGCAAATCGGCGCGGACCGTGCCCGGCTCGGTGGAACCATCGTAGCTGTAACGTCCCTGATACCTGACCTTCGAGGAAGAAAGGTAGAACACGACGCCGTCTTGGCGGAAGTAGAAATTGGAGCCGCCCATGTCCCAGCGTCCGACCAGATCTTTTTTTCTCTGACAACCGCTCACGACGACCATCGAAAGCAGCAACAAAAAACATGCGAGGCGCTTTGCACGCATCGTGATTCCCCCCAATGTCGATGGCAGATGTTCACTCAGGATTCCGACGCAACGACGATTTGGGCGAACGGTATGCCTGAACTGACGAAAAGAGGGGTATGGCGGCGAGTGTTCACGGTGCGCCAAGTACCCGCGAACGTGATGATCGCGCCAAACCACTCAAACGGAACACGACTGCCACGTTCCGTTGTCAAGCCGCTCGAATCCGAGGCAGTGCCGAACGGAGATGAAACACGTCGGGAATCGGAGACGGCATGCCTGACATGGCATTTTGCAGTTCTGAGAGTACCGGCAAGCGAGGCAATCTGCGAGGCAGGTGGGGGGGCGGCCGCATATTCCGTGGAATCCGTCAGCCGTCATGGACGACGCAACTCTGGCGCCAGGCGGTTGCTTTGTGCAACCATTTCCGTTGCGTTTTCAACTCGTTCCGTTGGGGCGGGGGGGGCAAGTGAGGAGGTCTGCCTGTTGCTGGCGGCTGGCTGCCGCCGCTTGGTGCGCGAAAGAAATGAGTTATCGGCGATCAAGTACAGAAACTCGGCTTTCCCGAAAAGCCGGGCTTCTGGTGCGCTAAGCTATTTCTTGCCTCCGCCGTTCTTCTTGGCTGGCGTTGCGGACGCCGCGCTCGTCGCGGGCGGTTCGGGCGGGCGGTAATTGGCAAAGGCTTCCAACAGCGCCTCGGCCGCCCACTTGGCCGCCAAACCTACGACCTGAGGGCAATCGCGCTCGGCTGCCGCGCGGACGTCCTTGCACAGGACGCTGCCGTAACGCTCCTCAAATCGCCGGTAGACGCTTCGCAACAACTCTTGGGACAGTTTCTTGTCACCGAAGAAAATCTCGTCCCGCGTTCTGCCGCACAGGTGACCGATGATGATCCCGGCGCCCGTAAAGCCGCCGCAGCTCTGGATTCCAGTCGGCGTCGCGCCGCCGTCCAGGCAACTGGCCGCGCGAAACAGGCTCGCGTCCGCCGGGACGAAAGGCAAGGCGTCTTGCAGAGCGGCGACGGCGCACTGGGCGCAGCCGCCGTAGCGTTTTTCGTAATCGTAGCCAAGACGAAAAGCGTCTTCGATGATTTGATTTTCCCGCCCCGCGACGTCGATGCGGTCACCGCGGCGAAGGACCGATTCCGGATCACCCATTTGCGCGGCGGTCTCCTTAGACGAAATCAGTGTCAACGTCAGGCCTGCCGCTAGGGATTGAAACAATTCTCGTCGGTTCGTTGTTTCCTTCATGGGTTGGTGCTCGCTGTTACTGACTTACGAGGAACGAACGTTATTCGCCAATGGAGTGAGGATTGCTCCAGGATCCATCCAACGCGTATTCTAAACGATCCAGGAGTTTCTTGAACGGGCGCCCAAAGGACTTCCATCCAACTTGGGAAAGTTCGCTCCGGCATTTTGCGTGTGCATTCCTGCGGAGATTGTGGTAGACTGCAAGCCGGGACGAAGGCGGTTATGAGCATTGATCGTAACCTTGCGAAATGACTGGAGCAGCCGAAGTCGTAAGACTTCGGAGCGAAGCCGCAGACAGGGACGTCCCGCGACTCCGGCTACTGCGTGGCGGCGCCAGTGTTCCGCAACGTTACGACCAAAGCCCGGCTATCGGCTGCTTTTCGCCACGAAGTTATTGTTTTAACCGGTGGGGGCTTTCCTGACACGCGGCCGGTACTCCAAGTGCATCCGCGAGGCAATTCGCAAAATCCGCTGACCGGCGTGTTCGCCACCCGTTCGCCCGTTCGCCCGAATTTGATCGCCTTGACCCTGTGCAAAATCGTATCGATCTTAGAGAATATCATCGAAGTCGAAAAAAATCGACGCGTTTTCCGGGACCCCGGTGCTCGGAATCAAGCCCTTTATGTCGGGGTACGACGCCGCCATGGACGCCAAACGTCCCGACTGGCTCAAGTGAACGACGTTTGCGGAGGATGCGACGCCGTGGGTCCCAAGAACAGGTCTTGCGCAGCGGCCAGTACTCGGAAACCTAAGGCCTGTCGCAGCGGGAGGCAGTCGCGTGACTGAGAGAGCTTTCCAGGACTACTACCCGGACGCCCTGAGCCACTGTTACGGCTGTGGCCGCTTGAATGAACACGGGCTGCAACTGAAGAGCTACTGGGACGGGGAGGAGACAGTGGCCGTGTTTCATCCGCAACCTTACCACACGGCCATTCCGGGGTACGTCTACGGCGGCCTGCTGGCCTCGATTATCGACTGCCACGGCACGGGAACGGCGGCGGCAGCAGCATACCGGGCCGAACAGCGGGACATGGATACGCAGCCGCCGTTTCGCTTCCTGACCGCCGCCCTGCACGTGGATTATCTCCGTCCCACGCCGCTGGGCGTGCCGCTGGAACTTCGTGGCCGCGTCAAGGAGTTCCGGGGCCGCAAGGTCATCGTCAGCATCGATGTCTCGGCCAACGGCCAATTGTGCGTACGGGGGGAAGTCGTCGCCGTTCACGTTCCCGAAAGCTTGATTCCGAAAGAGGTTGTTTCCTAACGATCGAGAAGGAGCCCGAGCCATGAAAAGCAATCTGACCCGACGAGCATTTGTTCGAACCGCAGCGGCGGGTTCCGCCGCACTAGCCTGGCTTGGCGTTCGCCGAGCGCCGAGGGTGTTGGCCGCCGAGTCGGACAAACCGGCCCTGCTCGGAGGCACCCGCATCCACACCGGCGGCTGGCCCAAATGGCCGGAGTGGCGCGAGTCGTGGGAGCCGGAGATCCTCAAGGTCCTGCGCAGCGGCGATTGGTCCAGTTCCGGCGGAGGCGGGCTGGTTGGGGACTTTGAGACGGGTTACGCGAAATTGATCGGCGCCAAACGTTGCGTGGCCACGGCCAGCGGCACGACCGCCCTGATCACGGCCATGCACGTCATGGGCGTCGATGCCGGCGACGAAGTCATCACGTCCCCCTTCACGTTCATCGCCACTTACAACACCATCCTGATGCTCAAGGCCCTGCCGGTGTTCGCCGACACGGACCCGGCCACGCTGACGATGGACCCGGCTTCGATCGAGAGCCGGATCACCGAGCGGACGCGGGCCATCGTGCCGGTACACATCTACGGCTTGCCTTGCGACATGGACCCGATCAACACCATCGCCAAGAAGCACAATCTGGCCGTGATCGAAGACGCCTGCCAAGCCTGGCTGGCCGAATACAAGGGCCGCAAGTGCGGCACGCTCGGCGATCTGGGATGCTTCAGCTTCCAGAACTCCAAGCACATTCCCTCCGGCGAAGGCGGGGCCGTTACCGGCGACCGCGAGGAACTCTTGGACCGCTGCGCCGCCTTCCACAACTGCGGCCGCGCCACCGGGACCTTCCACGGCAGCGGCTGCTTCAGCCGCGGGAGCAACTTCCGGATGCAGCACTTTCAAGCCTCGATCCTGCTGTCGCAGTTCGACAAGCTGGTGCAGGAGACCCAGCGGCGGCGCGAGAACGCCGACTATCTGTCGGCCGGCCTGAAGGAGATTCCCGGCGTCCAACCGCTGCGCTTGCCGGAAAACAGCCGGCCGGTGTGGCACCTGTACGCCTTCCGCTACGACCCGGCCCAGTTCCACGGCCTGTCGCGCGACAAGTTCTGCAGGGCCATGGGCGCGGAAGGCATCCCCTGCGGCGGCGGCTACCGCGAGCAGTACAACGACGGACTGCTGGATGAAGCCATTGCTTCGCGCGGATTCCAGCGGCTGTTCCCCGCCGAGCGGCTGAAAGCGTACCGAGACAGTTTCCAGGAGTTGAAGGGCAACCAACAGGTCTGCGAGACAACCGTCGGGATGTTCCAGACGCTGCTGTTGGCCGACCGCAGTGACATGGACCACATCCTCGATGCCGTCCGGAGGATTCAGGCCCACAGCGCTGCGCTGGCGAAAGTGGCGTGATTCACGTGGCCGCACATCGTAGACGCGCCGCTCCGCGGCGCGATTCCGCTCGCTGAGCGAGCGTTCTACGGTGGTGCCGGTCTCGGAGAGACCGGCCTACGTGAGCGGTCTTAGAATCGGTAGTCCAGTCCCAGACTCAATCCCTGAGCCCACATGTCCGTAAGGTTCCAGTCCAACGCGGGCCGTGGGGCGCCTGTCAAACCGTCTGGTTTCAATTGCGAGATGTTCAGATCGAGGTCGATCTGGTCACCCGGCCGAGCGACCTGGCTCCAGTACAGAAACGTGTAGCCGACAGTGGCCCGCAGGCAAGGCGTGATTTCGTAGCCGACCGAGATTCCGACTTCCGGAACCACGGCGAACACATCCTTGGTGTACGTTCCGATATTGGTCGGTTCGGCGAGCAGGCCCGCCGGCGTCATCGCCATGTCCGGGTCTGGGACCGTGACGGTCGTCGAACCGCGGATGTCAACCCGAGCATGGTTGTTGCCCAGGCCCAGCTTCGCGGCGACGTCCAAGGTCCACCCGCACTTCCGCAGCAACGCGACCACGCCGATCTCGGCCCCCTGGAACTGATTGCAGGTGGCGAAACGATCCTCTTCTGCAATCGTTGTCCCGATTTGAAGGCCCGAGTTGGCGCTGAGAGACCTCTTGACATCGGAAATCACCAGGCTGTCGTCCAACTCGTTGTACCGCCAACCCACCAGAAAGTCCACACGGCGGGTACACTGCCGGCAGAAGGCTTGGCGGTAGAGGACCTCGACGCCTTGCAGTGACGTCTCGCCGCGGACGTGGATGCTGCCGTCGAACACTCCAGGGAAGGCGACCAATTCCGTATCCGAGCCTTCCGAGCCCGGCTCGCGGTTGTAGAACGGTCGAGTGATGACCGGCACCGTGGGACTGGCGGCCTGGAAACCAGCGGACCGTTCCAACAACCCAAAATAGACCGCCTCCACGCCGCACTTCGCCTCGGCATCGAACCAGTAGCCGAGACGGAAACGGGCACCGGCGTGCGCGTCCGCGTCCAGACTGCTGTCGCCCAGCAAAACGTCCGTGCGCGGCGCTCCGAGCTGGCCGACCGTGTCGCGCCCGTCGCTCCAGGGTCCGCTCGTCACCAGGGGCGGGACGTGGAAGCCATCGATCCACCAGAGCAGCAACTCGGCGCTGGCCCACATCGGCGGCGGACAGTACGCTTGCTGTGAGAAGTCGACGGGGACAGCGGCACCGCACTCGTCCTCCTCCCAGGGCGAATCTTTCGCCACTTCCGGCTTCAGCGAGTTTCCGCCGTGCGCTGCTGTCGGTGGCAGCAAGCATGCCAGCAAGAGCAGCACCAGCCATCGCTTGGCCAGGCTGCAACGCAAGAACGCAGATAGACCCCGTCCCCCCGCCATGGCGATTTCCCCCCGTCGCCCAGCAAGCAACTCACAACGCCAATGTTTGCGTTATCGGCATAACCCCTCCCACCCTTAATCTTTTCCCGATCGGAAGTCTCGGTGCGAGCGGGAGGCCGTCCTGAATGGCAACGCTGTGAAGCATTTTTGGTCACGGAAAACACCGGGAAAACGGCGGTAGCCGAAGTCGTGAGACTTTGGAGTCTCTCCAGAACCCTCGAATTCTCACGAATTCGGCTACGAAAATGCTTCACAGCGTTGCCTGAATGGGGCGGGGGCGACGCCGGGCGATCGGGGCTTAGCACCTGTCCAAGATCAACTCCGCGATTTTCTCGTAGAGCGGACTTCAGTCCGCTCAGGCGGAGTGAATTCCGCCCTGCGAAGTTGTTTCTGGACAGGTGTTCGGGAAAGCCGGGCTTCTGAAGATGCTCCAGACGAGCCGATAGGCACGGATTACAGGTCGATCAGCGCCAGGTCATGCAGTTCAGCTTGGCTCGCTTGTTCGTCTTGGGATCTATCGCGACTGAGCGTCTCGATGGCCGTGTTCAGACTGCCGAACATCGCCAGATCCATGCTGGCAAGGACGCTGCTGGCGAGTTGGTCGTCAATCTCGTCCGCCCCTGTGCCGGCAGTGGCGGCGTTGCTGCCCTGCGGGATGTTGGACCCGCAGGTGGCTTGGGCCGGATCCGAGGCTAGGTCTGCCACGGTCCCGCAATCGCTGACCTGGCCGGAGGCAACCGGCGCGTCCGCAACCGCGGCTTCGTTGGACGAGGCTGAATTTGCCTGCGGCAGCAAGAAGTTGATTACCAGCAACATATCGTGGGCCGTACACAGGTTGTCTCCATTGACATCGTAGAACGGCGGGGGAGCCTGGGCGACACTCGGCAGCACTGGTTCCCCGATGTGCCGGTTGATGTAGTTGACGATCAGCAGGGCATCCAGCGGCGTGACCCCGTCGATGCCGTTGACGTCATAGGGGTTGTCGGGGTTTTGCCAAATTGCAGATCGAGTTTCGCCGCTAAACGTGCCTTCGTCGCTCGGCTGTTGGGCAGGCGGCGAGTCACTAGTTTCCGGCCCCACGGCGGGCTCGGACGTCTGGTCTGTGTCGGGCTCGTTGTCTGTCGGCGGCGGGGCATCCGGGGTCTCCGTCACAGGCTCGTCGAGCGAACTCTGGCTGCTGTCAACGCTTGCATCCGCGACGGGCTGTTCGGCCGTATCGTCCGCGTTTTCTTGCGGAGTTGGCGGTATGTCGGCATCCGCCGTCTCATCGGCAGGCGGTGGTGGGTCCGGATCGACTGGATCGGAGCCAGTGAGGGGCGTCTGAGTCTCCGCGGCGAGCGATTCGTCCGTGTCCGTCGGTCCCAGGGGCCCGGTAGCAGGCTCGTCGATCGTCACGGTCACCTGCGATTCGCTTTCGGCGGGCATCTGGGCCGCGACGACGGTGATCGTCTGCGGCTCGAAATAGAGGTGTTCAGCGTTCAGGCTCGATACCGGTACCTGTGTGATGCTCGACCGCCCTTCGCGCATCGAGAACAGCGAACCCTCAGCCTCACTCAGGGCGCGAAAACGTAGAAGGGCGAAACGCTCAGGTCCGAGATTGCCGATGGGCCAGCCGACGTGTCCAGCCAGGAAACAGGCACCAGCCAGGTTGTCGATGGTACCAGCCGCGTTGTCCAACGTCCCGCTTCGGGAGGCCGGTAGCTGCGAGGTCACCAGTTTGCGAGGATCAAATGGTTCGTCAATCTCGCGAATGACACTGGGATCCCAAGCAATGTCCAGGGCAACGCCGCGGAGACCGTAACTGGCCAGATCGAATTCCTGCGCCTTGATTTCCAGGAAGAAACTGTCTCCCACTTCCACCGTGTCACCCACGATCAGATTTCCGGGAACGCCTCCTAGGTCTTCGTACAGTTCGACGGTGAAGGCGGCCGCTGCCAGCGGCAATCGGGCCTCTAACGCCTCCAATCGCAGGCGATTTCGATGGATGCGACGTGACTGACGGGACGTCTTCAGGCGTGTCATTTCGACCTCCGTGTCGTTCCGGTGCAGACGATGAGAACAAACTGCTGCGGGTCCCTAGACGAGCGGGAGCGGAAATGTCGCAAACAGCCCCCAAGGTGTCCATACCGATTTCCACTTTTCTTGAAGATTTCACTCAAGAACACGTTCAGCGAAACCGCAGCCCTTGAGCCCGTGGGCAGTTCTCCCAACGCGGCCAGCGGCCGCGAGCAAAATAGGTTGGGTCTCCGACCCGGCCCACAGCGTAAGCCTTGAAGCTGCGGATCGTTAAGCGAAACAAACGAATTCGTGAGAATTCGTGCGACGGTGCAGTCGATGCTATCGCAGCAGCAAGATGCCTGATGCGAGCCGTGTTTCTCGAACCTATCCGCTCCTGGCTGCACCGGCCGCCCCGACGTCTTCGGCCAAAGTGAGAAGAATTGACTGCAAACACTCCACCGGGCATCTTAGCTCCGCGACGAAAGCATCGTCCCAAACGGCGCCAGCGGTCGTCGCATCCAACGTCTTGCCACGTTCCCCGCCAGCGGTCCTCCGCTGGAACGGTTGCTCTGGACCGGCCAATTGCCGAGTTGCTCCATCGCTCGACAGCTGAACGTTCGCCGTGGCGTCATCTGGTTCGCTGAGCCCGACGATTCTTGCGGGCAAGGTGCCAGAGCGGGACGCGTCTGCCTTTTCCGTCGTTGCCTCGGCGTCCGTTCGCAGGCTGGGCGTGTCGCTTTCACCTTCGGGCGATCCTTCCCGCTGGTGTTTTAGCCAATTGATCACCAACAGAGCATCCTGAGGAGTACACAAGTTGTCGCCCGACACATCGTAGAAAGGCGGCACAACGGCAACTGCATTGGGCAGCAAGGGGGCGCCGGGGTGTTCGTTCAGATAGTTGACGATGATCAGTGCGTCCAGCGGCGTCACGTCGCCGCTTCCGTTCACGTCGTACGGATTCGTAGAGTTGTGCCACGCGTTGGGGGAATTGAACGCTGCACCAAGCGACAACGGATCCGCTTCGGCCTCCGCTAATGGCATGTCCGTGGGCTCGATCGTGTCAGGCAGCTTTTCGTGTCCAAGAATCGCACTGACGGGTGAGCCCGCAATCGTGGGCGGCAGCACCACAATGCGGCTCAACGCGACGTTGCCAACTCGTTCCGACGGTTCCCCGATGACCGTGAAATCCTTACTGGCGCCCGTGGCAACCACCTCGATGATCCGCGTCCCCGGAGATGGTGTGAGACTGTCATTCGTATACGTTACGGTCTTGAGCGTGCGGAGAAAGTCCCCGACAGTGACCACCTGCCCTGCGCGTGGCTTGAGACACAAGACCCCCTTTGCCGTGCAGGTGTCTTCGAGATTGCCGCCCGACTTATCTTGCCACTCGAACCGCTCGTCGGCTCCGTCCAGAGGATTGGTAATCGTGATCCTGAGCGAGCTGAGCAACAGTCCTGCGCTGTTGGCAAAGGAGGCGTCCGAGTCCGCAATCGCCACTTCGTCACCCGCGTACGTCGTGGCGTAGTCCACGCCGCGTTCTGTCGAGCTGTTGTCGGCGTCTAAATCGAGGAACGGGGCTCGTCCACGGAGCCATTCGACGTTCAGAGGACCGAAATCGCCGAGACCAATCTCCCGTGGCGGAGTCCCCGTGATCGCCCACGAGCACAGCGTCGTGAGTCCTTTAGCATCGTTCGTACAGCGGGCATTGATGTCCGATGTGGGATCAAAGCGAGAATCGACTGCCTTGACCTCTGCAATCTCGATCGTTCCACTGATCCCCGACGCATCAATCAGCATCAGCGGCAGGCCCGTCCCAGCCGGGTTGACGAAGATGATCTCCCAATCGCTGTCACTGTTGCCGAAGAACGGATCGCGCACTTCGACGTCCGTCACGTTAGGCAGAGTTTCCAGCACGCTGTCCAACACATAGTTGGGGGCATTCCAGGGTATCGGGGCGGTGGTCTGCCCGGCGAAGGTGAGTGTGAAGGTTCCGCTCAGGTTCGTTCCCGCGATGCGGACTTCCTGGACGGTCGTGGCGACGGTTGGCCAGCGGACGGTGAGGATGTCGTCCAGTCGTCCGTAGTAATCCGAGAAATCGACGTACCCATCATAGAAAATGTCGCTGTCGTAGGTGGATCCGCCCACCAGGTCCACGCGGAAGCGGAGTCCGGCGTCCGTGACCATTTCCAGGTGATCGTCCAGCGCGAACGCGTGGGCCGCTCTCGTCTCACTGGTCGGCGGATCCGTGACGGCCCCTGCCACGCTGTCCGTTGCGATGGCAAACGTGAACATCGTGCCGGGTGTTTTCGCCGTAGCGATCAGACGGGCACCGTCTTGAGCCCAGTCAATCGCCTGAAACACTGGTTCCGGCGACTCGCGGAGTGCTCGCACAAGTCCGATCAGGATCTCCGGAAGGGATTCGCTTTGCGTCGTATAGCTCACCGACTTGCCGCTCGTCACCACGGTGATGATGTCGCCTGCTTGCCACGTCCCGCCGAACGGGCTTTCCAACGCCTCGCCAGAGGGACGATGCGCTACGATCCCCGCGTCGCTGTCGGCCCTCACGGAGAAGCTGAAAGGCGCGCCATGATTGGGGACGTAGCCACACGGATTGGCGCCGGGACGACCAGGGTCATATTTGTAGGGGCCGGTGGCGGTCAAACTCGTCCCGTCATGCCCCCAGTTGATTTCCGGGAGCTTGCAGGAGGCGTTGAGCTGAGCGGCCAGATCGGCGAGAAACGTCGAAATCGCCGGACTCTGAACCGTATAGTCGAACGACACCGCCTCGACCGTGATGGTGACCGTGTCGCCAATTTGCCACGTGCCGCCGAATTCGCTCTTGAGTGTCTGCGCCATCCAATCCGGGAACTGCCGAACGACTCGGCTCCCGTTATCGACGCGGACAGCCGGATCGTAGAAGGCGAAGAATTCGACGCTCTCGTTGCTGGGAACGGTCACGGGCAGCGAGGGCCTGACGGTCACCAGCTTGTCGCCCGGTGAGCGGATGCCGCTGGTATCGACCTCGGTGATCGTGAACGCCGCTTCCGTGGTGTTCGTCACGCGAAAAGACTGCCACGGTCTGAAAGCCGTTTCGAGAGTCGAGCGAAGCGTTGCATCGGCCCGCATGTGGCCGTACTCGTCGTCCGCGGGACGGACCAAAGGCGAGTAGTCAAAGCCGCCGAAATTCAACGGCTCGGTGAAACCCAAACGGCCTTCGATCACTTGACCAGGTTGGGCCTGGACGACGTATTCACCTGCCGCCGGAAACCGCTGGACTTGGAAAGTCCCATCGGATAAGAACCTTGTATCTTCACGGATCATGTACTCGATAGGAGTTCCACTATCGTCCAGCGCCGGAAGACCGGCGAACACATAGCCTCCGTTGTCTCCCGTAATTGCCAGAGGCTCCCCCTGTTCCGGCACGCCGTTTCGGTTCAGGTCGATGAAAAATCGCCACCCGGCACGCCCCGGTTCGCCCTCATCCCACTCACCGTTTTGGTTCAAGTCGTGCCACTTGTAGCCCTTGATGGTGGTGGTTTCGGCAGGTGGATTGTTGACGAAATCGTCGGGATTGCCAAAGTTGGGTGTCGCGGTCGCCAAGGCGTGACCGTGATACGAGAGATTGTCTCCGTCCAGCGTCAGTAAGTACTCATACGGCGGATTGTGGCCTCCTCCAGGGAAACTCGGTGGCAGCACCCCGCTCGGCAAGACCTGCCGGATCAGGCACGTGGTTGCGGGACTGCCGTTCCAGCCCGTGGTGGGGAACCAGTACCTAAACCAGAATTGGCCTTGTTCTCGCAAGGGGTCGATCACGCCATCGCCGTTCAGGTCTTCCGGCCGAGTGACTTGCCGGTCAAGGACAATCCCCGTGGGTAGTTCGACCAACTCCATGACCACCCCGTCCAGTCCCTCTTCGTCGTTGTCCCAGGTGCCATCGCCGTCCTGGTCGTACCAAACGAAGCCGGAAATCGCGACCTGGAAATCGGGTGGCCTGACAAAGGGGCCGTCGAGCCGGTACACGCTCATGGGCGTGATAAACTGCACCAAAGACGCCGGGGGTTCAATCAGGCTCGCGTAGTCCTCCACTTCCCCATCCGGAGCCGATCCCCAATACGAATCGACGCCCTCGCGACTGAGCCGAAAGCGGGCATAGCTCGGGCCAAGTTTCGCGTCAGCCGGAACGGTGAAATGGAACTCATTCTGGCCGGGAATGACCGGCTTGCCGGGAATGATCTTCTCACCCGGATCGTCCCAGTTGCCGTTCCGGTCGAAGTCAAACCAAGCATCCAGTACGCTGCCCTGGCCGGAGATATCGGTGACCGACACTCGGACCCACGCTTCCTCGCCCGGGACGATCCGCGTCAACCACTCGACTCCTTGCTCGTCGTCAAGGCCGTGCTGGTCATCCCCATCCGCGCCGGGTGTCGGTTGCCCGTCCGGTTCGGCGTCCGTTTCTTCGGCGCCAAGGTGAAATCCGGGTACGATCCGGTGCCGGGCGCCGTCGTTGGCTGCGGTGGTCCGGTAAGAGTCCGGGGCATCGCCCCAGTCGACCTGTTCTGGGGTCCTCGTATTCACAAAGACGACTGCGATCTGTTCGCCCTCGTCGAGATCGATCGTGGCCGTGCCGCCGGCTACGCTGCTGCCATGATCCGGGTCCACGATCACGAGGCTCGCCAAGTCCCAGCCGGGAACGGCTTGTTCGGTCAGCACGTACGTGCCCGGCGGCAGATCGCCGAACACTCGCTCCCTTGTCGCTGGAGTTACGCCGTCGTCGACCAGGCAGAACCGGACCGGGTTGGTCAGGCCGCCTCCGCCGAGCGTAAAGCAGAACTCTTGCAGGGCGTTCGGAACCGCGTCCTTGATCACCGTGATACGCGTCCGCATCGGACTGATCCCGTAGTTGCCGAAATCCAGGCCCGTTTCGCTGCCCCCAGACAGGAACGTCCGCAGGTAATTGCCTGACGGGGGATACGTATTCGTCCAGCCGTTCTGGGCCACCTCGCGGACCCAGTAGGTTCCTGGTCGGATCTTGGCAATGCTGTACGTGCCGTCCGCCCCGGTCTCCGCCGCCGGTTCGCCCGCGTCCAGGACTCCGTTGTCGTTGTAGTCGATGTAGATCGTCCAACGCGGCAACCCAGGCTCGCCCGGTTGCCGTGGATCGCCGTAAGGAACCAAGTCCTCGAACTTGACTCCGCTCGCACTGGCCCAAGTCCAGTTGCCGAAGTGGTTGTCCAATTCTTGTTGCCCGGACTCCACCGTTACGACGTACACCGGGTCAAGCTCGGCTGGGTAACTCTGGTACCAATCGGACTGGTGTTCCTCGCGCACGGTGTAGGTGCCGGGCGGCAGGTCGAACGCGTATTGGCCGTTCGCATCGGTGGTCTGGCAGATGTTGCCGATGCAAATACTCCATCCCGGCAACGGCGGCTCCCCTTCGTCCCAGGTGCTGTTGGCGTTCAGATCGTGCCACTTGCTGCCGCCAATCCGGGCGTTCCGGTAGTTCCCGAAATCGTTGCCCGCGTCCTGATCGCCCGACTGGAGTACGACGGCATATCCATTCTCTCCGTGGCCGTTTGTGCCGCCGTCCACGTCCGCGATGGGTTGCGACTGGAACCAGGCATTCCGTGCCTCCTCCACGATGATGTACGCGCCAGGCTCCAACTCGAAGCGGTACTTCCCGTCTGCTCCGGTCAGCTGTTGATCCTTCCACGTGTCCCCCAGATCGAGTTTTCCCGGCACGGTTCCGGTGTCCGCGTAGGCGTAAATCGTCCAGTCCTCCAGCACGTTGTCGGTGCCGGGGTCGTATGTACCGTTGCCGTTTGCGTCTTCGTACTTGATGCCTTCCTGGATCGCCTTGCGGTAGTTGCCGAAAGCCAAACAAGGATCAGGTCCGACTTCCTGGCGATGATCCCAAGGTGCTAGTCCCGCTTGACCGAGCACCGCCACCAGTTCCTGACCGCTGGTGAGGGTCCTGGTGCAGGACGTCAACGTCGAAGCAAACCATCCTGCAGGCACGGTTTCGGTGACCGTGTACTCGCCGGGATACAGCCCCTGGAACCGGTACTCGCCAAGGTCGTCGGTCGTGCCGGTGAGCGTGTCCGGAATGCCGTCGCCGTCCACGTCGCCCACCAGGGTAATCGTCACGCCGGCCAGTCCCGGTTCGCCCGCATCATGCGTGCCGTCTCCGTCAAGATCGTCGAACGCGTAGCCGTGGATGGACACTAAGGCGGTGCTGCCGAAGTTCGGCAGTTCGGCCTCACCGTACCCGCCCTCCTTGACTTCATTCGCAACGACGGTCACGAGATGCTCGTCAGGTTGCTGAGGATACGTTTGCACCCAGCCCGGTGGGAGAACCACACGAATGGCGTGCGTCCCCGGATCGACGAGGATTGAATAGTAGCCGTCGTAAGTCCCGTCATGGTGCGTGCGGTCCCACGCTTCGCCGGGATCAAACTGGTCGTCATTGTCCGTATCGACGTAAACGATCCACCCGTTCAGGCCCGGCTCGCCCGCATCCCACAAACCATCGCCATCCAGATCGTTCCACTGGTAACCGCAAATGAGCCCTCCCCCGTCGACGGTGGTCGGCTCCCAGTCCCGATTATTGCCGGGGTTTGGATCAGGTTCGTGCGGGATCACCTCAGCTTCATTCGTGACCGTTCCCGGCGAAGCGTCGGCCGGAACGGCGGCCGTAAGCGTAAAGCCGGCCGTCGAACCGACCAGCAGCGGCCCCAGCGTGCAGGTCACCGTCTGTGGATTGTTCGCGTCGCCGACACAGCTCGGGTTGGACGACGAAACAAACATCCAGCCCTCCGGGAGCAGGTCGGTAACCGTCGCCCCGCTCGAATCCGACGGACCCAGGTTCGCTACCTGCAGCGTATACGTGTAGTTCTTGCCCGCCACGGCATTCGAGCCGTCATCTCGTTTGTCGATCGCCAGGTCTGTCTGCCGGATGACATCGGTCGGTTCGCAGTCTCGATCGTTCAGGCTGTTCGGATCGGTTTCGTTCGCCCTGATTTCGGCACAATTGACCACCTTACCAGGTAGCGCGCCGGCCGGCACGTCGACCGTGAGTCCGACGATGACCTTTTCTCCCGCTTTGAGCGGACCGATCGCGCAGGTCACAGTCTGCGGATCCTTCGCATCGCCGTTGCACGTAGGATTGTAAGAAGGCGTTAACTTCCAGCCGCGCGGCAGCGTATCGGTGATTGTGGCGCCGGTCGAATCCGACGGGCCGTAATTCGTAACCTCCAAGGTGTACGTGAATTCCGTCCCTGCGACCGCATTCGAGTCGTCATCCCGTTTATCGATTCCCAAATCCGTTACCGGCCGGTAGTTGCCAAAGTTCGGTTCCTCAGCCACGCCCCAACGGCCCACGGACCGTTGGCCGGCCGGCGGATCGATCGTGACCACGTGTTCCCACGACGGCTTGATCGGATCCAGTTCGTCGGGGTAACTCTGCTTCCAGCAGTCCGGCAACACTTCCCGCACCGTGTAGGTGCCGGCCGGCAAATCCGTGAACCAGAACGCCCCATCGTGCTCGCCGTCGTAACGCGTCGCAAACGACGGTTCGCCGGGACTGAGCCGGTTATCGTCGTTCAGATCCAGGTAGATCGTCCAGCCGTTCAAACCCGGCTCGCCCGCGTCCCACACGCCGTCGTGATTCAGGTCGTGCCACTTGTAGCCGCTGATGTCCGGCTG
>CAZAQY010000006.1:0-68040 GCA_964486845.1 uncultured Pirellulaceae bacterium | reverse complement strand
CCGGGACTGAGCCGGTTATCGTCGTTCAGATCCAGGTAGATCGTCCAGCCGTTCAGGCCCGGCTCGCCCGCGCCCCACACGCCGTCGTGATTTAGGTCGTGCCACTTGTAACCGCTGATGTCCGGCTGGAAGTTTCCAAAGTTCGGCGGTTCGGTCACGGCCCAGCGACCGACCGCTCGCTGGCCCTGGGGGGGATCGATCGTGACGGTGTGTTCAAAGCCGGGCTTGCCGGGAAAACTCTGTTTCCAGCCATCCTGAAGCTCTTCACGTATGGTGTAAGTGCCCGGTGCCAAGTCCGTGAACCAAAACGCGCCGTCATGCGTTCCATCGTACGTTGTCACGAAGAACGGTTCACCGATGTCTCGTTCGCTGTCGCTGTCCAGATCCAGGTAGATCGTGCATCCATTCGCCCCCGTCTCGTCGGTGTCCCATACGCGATCGTGATCCTCGTCGTGCCACTTGTAGCCGGAGATGTCCGGCTGGAAGTTGCCGAAGTTTGGCGGCTCGGACTGCTCCCAGTCTCCCACCACGGGTCCGCCGGAAACCACGGTCACGAGATGTCCGAAATCTGGTGCGCCCGGATATCTCTGCTTCCACCCCTCGGGTAGCACTTCACGGAGAATGTAGTCGCCGGGGGGCAGATTCAACCAGAACGCCCCGTCGTGCCAGCCGTCGTTGGCGGTCACGAAGGCCGGCTCGCCGGGGTCCGACGGGCCCGTCCCCGCATCGTACTGGCCGTCGCGGTCCAAATCCGCGTAGATCGTCCAACCGTTCAGACCCGGCTCGCCGGCGTCCCAGACGCCATCGTGGTTCTCGTCGTGCCACTTGTAGCCGCAGACGGAATAGCGGACGGCGGCCACCACGATGTCGTCCACGTACCAGCCTTCGGGGTCGATCGGTGGGCCGGGGCCGGTGTCGAAGACAAACCTGAGCTGGATTTCCTTTCCAGCGTATTGGGTCAGGTCGACCGTGGCAGTCAGCCAGCAGTTGCCGGTTTCCGGAAGCGTGCCGTCCCGGCGGCTTAAGGCCGTAGTGATCGACGTGCCGTCATCGATCTGGACCTCTACCCAATCGACGTCGACAGATTCACGCGTGCCGAGCAAGTAACTGAAACTCGCCGTCGTCTCGCTGCAGGTGGGGATCGGAATCCAGGGCGAAAGGAGCACACCTCGGTGGTCAAGGTCATTGAAATAGTGCCCGCCACCGGTGGAACTTTCAAAAGCGCCGTAATACCAGTTGTGAATCGGGGTGTGATTGATGAGTCCATCGTTGCTGCGACCGACGGAAAAATGCCACATGCCCGGCGACCGTCGCCCGGTGTTGTCTGCGATGTATCCGCCGTCCCCCGTCTCGAAATGCTCCTGATAGAAAACGTCGAGCGTCCCGGCCTGGAACCGCGGCTGGAAGGCCACGTCACCCGCGACGCCTCGCAACGGAGAATCGGTTACAACCTCGGTCAACTGTCCGGTGTCTGAGTTGATCGTGACCAGCGCCCCACCGGATGTGGACCCGACGAGCGTGCCAGTGGCAGGAGCAGAGGTGAACAAGTCGAGCCCGACGATGCGCTCCGAAAGCTGGACGACATGCTCGGTGCCATCCGCTCGCCGGACGTAGAGTTTGGCGCGATTGTCGAGTTGGTCCATGCCCGTGGCGTACAACATGCCATCCGCACCGACGGCCAGACCATCTGCGATCCCGTGTTCCGTCAACCACAGCGGAGCGTCGGGATCGGGTGTCGCCTGCCCGGTGTTCGGGTCGATGACATACAATCGGCCGGGGACGCCGCCTCCGCCATCACTGGCGCCCAGACCGTACAGCGGCGAGACGGTCCCCGGTTGGATCGCCAAGTCGCCCACCCGGATCGGCTGGCCGTCGAAAGTGATCGACCGCGGGGCCGCGAACGGCTGTCCCGTGCGCGGGTCGATGCGTACCAATCGACTTGCGGAGCCGGTTCCGGCCGTCGAAGCGCCGTACAGGCTGCCGTCCGCAGCGAACGCCAGGCCGCTGTAGCCTTCGGTGGGTTCGAGATCCCAGCCTTGCTGCGGCTGCTGGAGGTCAGAAAACGGCGCGTGCCACGGAGCCACCTGCCCCGTATCGACGTCGACCAGCATCAGCAAGCCGGGGTTCGTGGGGCTGGCGGAAGGGTCCGCCATGGCGACGTACAAAGGCGCCACAGAATCCGCGTTCAACAGACGCCGCTCTTCGAGCTGTTCCAGACCGAGTCGCCGAGTGAATGACGGTGGGCGGACGGCGTGTAACGGAGATCTCCGTCGGGACTTGCGGTCATACCGGGACGCGGATCGGGTACTGGGACGGCGATGCATCGTGGACATAGTTGCCTGCAGGAAAAATTGCTCCTGTTGCGGTGTGCTGCACGAAGTCAGACACCCGACCGGCTCCTTCCCCCGCTGTTCTGGAGCGTTCCGTCCGCTCCCCGACCTATCGCTCCGCCGAATTGAGGCGTTCCGAGTTCAGAAAAAAAACATCCAAACGATTGACGGAGCCAATAGGTCGAATTATAACCAGATTTGTCGGTGTTACAGCCGGAAAAAGCCATAGATTTTCCCGATCGGATCCGTCGTCTTTGGCTACCCTTGCAGGCCCGGTTGCACGTTCTCGGCAAAAAGTCCCCAAATCGCACGGAAAGGGGTTTGGTTTTATCCACTTACGGATGAGGCACCCACCACCGATTCGATGCGAGGTGAACACCATGTTTTGGCTCAGTCCGCGAAGCAAGAAGTCAAGTAGTCGAGGAACGAAGCTGCGCCGCAAAGCGTCGCGGCGTCTGCTGCTGGAATCCCTGGAAAGGCGAGAAGTCCTGTCGGGTGTCGTCCTGGTGGAACTCGACGGCAGCACGTTGAGGTTGACCGGAGACCAACCCCTGGTCGATGGTGGTGCAGGCAACCCATCGGACAACTGGGTCGAGGTGAAGCAGGGCGCTGCCACGGGCCAGTTTATCGTAACCGCCAAGAACAACACGCTGCTGCGCGAAGGCTCAAGCGGTTCACTCAAGCTCTCGACGACCGTCAACGGGGTGCAGAACATTGATGTGCAGTTGGGGCTCTTGAACGACACCTTTGAACTCACGGGCGCGACGCCGGCGGGACCTTTGGCGGGACACAAGGCGGGCGCGGCACTGGTGCGCGGCAGCGTGGTGATCACGAATGACGCCTGTGGAACGAAGAAGAACGTCTTGACGAACGTGTTGGTGAAGGGCAATCTGGATGTCAGGCTTGATCCTCAGAACACCCCCCCCACCTACGCCCGCAGTGAACTCGCCGTTTTTGATTCGACGATTGAAGGTGCCGTCACGGTCAACAATACCGATTCGGCAGGCGGCGGCGGCTCGACCTCGACCGTGCTCCAACGCGTCCACATCGAAAAACAGTTGACCATCACCAACGGTCCCGATCTGGACGTGATCGATATCCAGGATTCGTCCATCGACAAGTCCACCGCGGCGGGGACGACGATCAGCAACGGTCCCGGTGGCAGTCGCACCACGTTCACTTCGACCGGGGCTACGGGAAATACGCTCTACGGCAGTCTGACCATCTACAACGGTGAGAATCCAATCGACGTCCCCGCTTTGCAGCAACTGGACGATCTGGTCACCTTCAACAACACCAACGTCCGCGGCAAGGTCTTCATCGATAACGATGGAGGTGACAGCCGAGTGCTGGTGTCGGCCAACACGGTGCTGGGAAGCGATATCAGTCCCCCTAGTGGCGACCCGGCACCGTCGCTGTTGCTGCAGAACGGCGCGGGTGTCGATCTGTTCGATATGCAGAACTCCACCGCAATGTTTGGTGTGAGCATCGATCATGACTATGGCGGATCCAGTTCGGAATCGAACCTCTACGGAAGCACTACGAAGATCTATGCCAGCGTCATCGGCTGTTGCCTGTCCGGAAGCGAAGGGCTCACTGTGCTGGGCGACGATGGAAATGACATCGTGGAGGTCACGGAGAGCAATATCACCGGCCCCGTCGAACTCAAACTCTTCAATGGCAACAACTCCGTGCTCCTGCAGCAGAATCAGCCGATTCAGGGACTGATCATTGAGACCGGAAACCAAATGGATGTCGTGACCATCAAGGGAAGTTCGAGCAGCGCTCGCCAAGTGGTCATGCTGGCCGAGATCGAACTTGGAGACCTCAACGACTTGTTGGTCATGGAACACGTCCAGTTCCTCGGCGATACGCTCCTCGACGGCGAAGACGGCGATCAGGACGAGCGGCGGAGTCGGGATGTGTTGTTCAGCGGCGGAACCGTCAATCTGTTGAACTGGGAAAACGTGTTCGAACTCTGAAGCACCGGCCACGGTCCGCCAAATCGGACCCGTCCGTGCGTGTTCGAACCAAACGAATGAGGGGCCGCAAGCTCGCATGGAGCTGCGGCTCCTTTTCTGTTTGGCTCGCCGCAGCGAAGACCTCGTTGCCCCGATGATCGCTACTCTTCTTCTCTCCCCTCAAACCCTCACATCTGCTACCAGCTGGCGATCGAGCCCCATCTCGAAACGCGCCAAATCCTTGCCGCATCCGAAGATCAGGGCTAACATCGAGTCTGACGGCCGTATCAGCTTTCCGTTGCGTTGATTCCTGACCCGGAACTCGCACTCGGCGGGTCAACGGGTGCTAGATTGGCGCAGTGCGCTACTCGTCTTCAGTAATGGTGGAGAGGTTCGTCCATGGCAATAGGAAAAAGGCGTCGGTCTGACCGTGGCTCATCGGGCCGCGCTTCGGGGCTTCAGTCGCAGTTCACGGAGCGATTCCGGCGAAAATCGGCGCGGCGCGCACGCAGTCTCGTTTTCGAGCCCCTGGAGGATCGCCGACTCCTCGCCGGGGACCTGAACGTGAGGTTCGAGTTCACTGATCTTGGCGGCCAGCCTCTCACCTCGCTGCAAGTGGGCGACCAGTTTCTGGTGAAAGCCTACGTGCGGGACGCGCGCCGCAGTCCCACCGGGGTCTTCCAAGCCTACTTGGACGTCAATTTCGATCCGGGTCTTGTGACCCTTCCTGCGGACAAGTCACTCCACCCCGGCGAATACGGCGCGTTCAGCTCGGGGACCGTGCTTGTTTCGGGGCTGATCGACGAAGTTGGAGGATTGGACTACGACCAGGTGGCACCCAATCCGAGAGGCCGCGACTGCCTGCTGTTCCAGTCCAATCAACCATGGACCGCGGCAGCGCCCGGAACCTTGACGTTCACCGCCACCGCCGCCGACAGCCCGTTGCACTGGGTTGAGTTCTTCGAGGACCATTTGATCGTGCCCGCCGGCGAGATCAACTTCCAGACCTCGATCGAAATCCTCAGCGGCGGAATCCGTGTCACCCCCACTTTCGGCTTGACGACGACGGAAGGCGGCGGCACGGCGTCCTTTGAAGTGGTCCTCACGAAGCAACCCACCGCCAGCGTCACGATCGGGTTGTCCTCCAGCGATCTTACGGAGGGCACCGTCTCGCCCGCCAGCCTGATCTTCACCACGGCGAACTGGAACGTCGCGCAGCGCGTCACGGTTACCGGCGTCAACGACGACGTGATCGACGGGCCCGTCGGCTACACCATCGTGACGGCCCCCGCCGCCAGCACCGATACGGACTACAACGGCAAGAACGCGGACGATGTCTCCGTCATCAACATCGACGATGACGCCACCACGGTGTCGATCGTGGCCACGGACCCCAGCGGCAGCGAGCCAGGCACGGATGACGGTCTGTTTACCGTGACCCTGGCCGGCGGCAAACTGGCGCCGCCAGGCGGCATCATCGTCAGCTACAGCGTAGGCGGGACCGCGACCGCGGGCGCAGATTACGTGGCTTTCGGCGGCAGCGTCATCATCGCGTCCGGAGCCTCGTCAGCCGACATTCCGGTGGACGTCGTGAACGATCAGGTGGTCGAAATGTCCGAGTCGGTGGCCGTGACTTTGACGGGCACGAACAACGCCAATGTGACGATCCATCCCAGCCAAAACACCGCGACGGTCACCATCAGCGACGACGATGCCACCACCGTTTCCGTCACGGCGAGCGACGCCGCCGGCAGCGAGCCGGGGACGGACGACGGCCAGTTCACCGTAACCTTGGACGGCGGCAAGATCGCACCGCCCGGCGGGATCGTGGTCAACTACTCGGTCGGCGGAACCGCCACACCAGGCGCGGATTACACGGCCCTGCCCGGCTCGGTGACCATCCCGGCCGGTGCGTCGTCCGCCGGCGTCACCGTCGACGTTCTGAACGACAACGTGGTCGAAATCGCCGAAACCGTTGTGCTGACGCTGACCAGCACGAACCACTCCGGGGCCACGGTCCATGCGGCAAACCGCTCGGCAACAGTCAGTGTGGCCGATGACGACGCCACCACTGTGTCGATTGTCGCGACCGACGCGATTGCCGGCGAAACGGGCTCCAACGGGGCCCTGTTCACCTTAACGCTGGCCGGGAGCAAGGTCGCTCCGGCCGGTGGCATCGTGGTCAACTATTCCGTCGGCGGCACCGCTACGGCAGGCGCCGACTACACGGCCCTGCCGGGTTCCGTGACCATTGCCGCAGGGGCCTCATCGGCGACCATCGCCCTGTCCGTGTTGGATGACAATGTCGTGGAATCCTCGGAAACGGTCATCGTCACGCTCCTCGGCACGGACCATCCAGGCGTCACCGTGGCGCCGGCCGGCAACCAGGCGACGGCCACCATCTCGGACAACGACGGAACGACCGTGTCGATTTCCGCCAGCGACGCCGGAGGTAGTGAGCCCGGCGCGGATGACGCTCAATTCACCGTGACCTTGGAGGGCGGCAAAGTCGCACCGCCCGGCGGCATCGCCATCAACTACTCCGTCGGCGGCACCGCCTCCGCAGGCTCGGACTACGCGGTGCTCGCGGGCTCCGTGACCATTCCGGCCGGAGCTTCCTCCGCGACCATCGTCGTCGATGTGCTGGACGACGAGGCCATCGAGCCGAGCGAAAGCGTCATCCTCACGCTGACCAGCACCAATCATCCGTCGGTTTCCGTCTCGACAACCAACAAGACCGCCACAGCCACGATTGCCGACGACGATGCGACCACCGTCTCCGTTATTCCCAGCGACGCCAACGGCGCCGAGCCGGGCACGGATGACGGCCAGTTCACGGTCCGTTTGGACGGCGGCAAGTTGGCGCCGGCCGGCGGCATCGTCGTCAGTTACACCGTCAGCGGCACTGCTTCCGCCGGGGCCGACTACGTGTCCCTGACAGGCTCGGTGACGGTCCCGGCCGGAGCGTCGTCCGTCACGATCCTTGTCGACGTGCTGAACGATCAGATCGTCGAGGACTCGGAGACGGTCGTGTTGACGCTCACCGGAACCAATCACGCGTCCGTGACGCTCCATCCCGCGGACAACTCCGCCACCGTCACGATCGCCGATGATGATGCCACGACGGTCTCGATCACGGCTTCCGATGCCAACGGCGCCGAACCCGGCAGCAACGACGCCCAATTCACCGTGACCTTGGGCGGAAGCAAGCTGGCGCCTGCCGGCGGAATCCTCGTCAATTACACGGCGAACGGCACCGCGTCGAGCGGCAGCGACTACGCCGCTCTCTCCGGATCTGTGACGATCCCCGCCGGCGCCTCCTCGGCCACCATTGCCGTCGACGTGCTGGACGACCAGGTGGTCGAAGGGACCGAATTCCTGACGGTCACCCTTACCGGAACCAATCACGCCGGCGTGACGACCCACGCGACGGACAACCAAGCGACGGTGATGATCGCCGACGATGATGCCACGACGGTCTCGATTACGGCCACCGACGCCGGCGGCGGAGAACCCGGTGCCAACGACGGGCTGTTCACGGTGGCGTTGGCCGGCGGCAAACTCGCTCCGGCGGGCGGCATCGCCGTCGAGTACACCATCGGCGGGACGGCGACGGGCGGCGCCGATTACACGTCGCTGCCCGGTTCGGTGACGATTCCTGCGGGCAGCTCTTCCGCGACAATCACTGTGGACGTATTGGATGACAACGTCGTCGAACTGACGGAAACGGTCGTCGTCACCTTAACGGGGACCAATCACCCAAGCGCGCCGTTGCACGCGACCAACCGCACGGCCACCGTGACGATCTCCGACGATGATGCCACGACGGTCTCGATCACAGCCGGCGACGGGACGGCGAGCGAACCCGGCGCCGACAGCGGCGCATTTCTCGTGGCCTTGGACGGGGACAAGGTCGCCCCGGACGGCGGAATCACGGTGACGTACACGGTCAGCGGCACGGCCACACCAGGGGCGGATTACACGGCGCTGACGGGAACGGCAACGATCCCGGCAGGACAGTCGTCGGTGACGGTCCCCGTCGTCCCCGTTAATGACAACGTGATCGAGAACCCGGAGACGGTCGTGGTCACGCTCAACACCGTCAGCCACGCCGGGGTGACCATCCATCCGTCGCGTGCTTCGGCGACGGTCACCGTGAACGACGATGACGCGACCACCGTCTCCATTTCGGCTGTGGACGGCACCGCCAGCGAACCCGGTTCCGATGGCGGTCAATTCCTGGTTGTCCTGGGCGACGGAAAAGTTGCGCCAACCGGAGGAATTCAGGTGAGCTACACGGTCGGCGGCACCGCCACGCCCGGCAGCGACTACGCCGCATTGCCCGGTACCGTGACCATTGCCGCCGGAGAGTCGTCGGCGACGATCGCGGTCGATGTGTTGGACGACAACGTGGTGGAACTCACGGAACAGGTAACGGTCACGCTGTCGAGTACGAATCATCCGGGGGCCACGATTCACCCCTCGAACAACGCCGCGGCCGTCACGATTGCGGATGACGATGCCACCACGGTATCGATTTCCGCCACCGACGCCGGCGGCAGCGAGCCAGGCGGCAACGACGGCCTGCTGACGGTCGCCTTGGACGGCGGGAAGGTCGCACCGCCAGGCGGGATCGTCGTAACCTATGGCGCCGGCGGCAGCGCGACAGGGGGAGCGGACTACGCGCTGCTGGCTGGTTCGCTGACCATCGCCGCCGGCGCTTCCACCGCCACGATCTTGATCGACGTGCTGGACGACAACGTGATCGAACTGCCGGAAACCGTGATCGTCACGCTCACGGGGGTCAATCATCCGGCGGTCAGCCTTTCGACGGCCGGCGCACAGGCGGAAGTGACCATCGCCGACGACGACGCGACGACCGTGGCGATCACGGCCAGCGACGCGGATGGCAGCGAACCGGGCGCGGACGACGGGCAATTTGAGGTCCGTTTGGCGGGCGGCAAGACGGCGCCGCCCGGAGGCATCCTTGTGACCTATGCGGTCAGCGGCACCGCGGCGCCGGGTGCGGATTACGTGGCGCTGACGGGCGCAGTGACGATCCCGGCCGGAGCATCTTCCGCCGTGATTCTGGTGGACGTCTTGGACGATAACCTGGCCGAAGCGGCAGAGACGGTGATCGTTTCTCTGACCGGCACGGACCATCCGTCCGTGACCGTTAGTTCAGCCGAATCGACCGCGACGGTGACCATCGCCTGCGACGATGCGGCGGTGGTTGGCGTGACCGGCCCGGAACCGGCAGACGAAGGGGATTCCGGCTCCAGGTTGCTGGAGTTTGCCGTCACCCTGTCCGCCCCCGTCGATGTGCCGGTTACCGTCGATTACGCAACGGCCGACGGCACCGCAGAAGACGAGAACGGCGATCACGACTACGATTCCCAACACGGGACGCTGACGTTCGAGCCCGGCGGCAGCTTGACCCAAACCGTGACGGTCGCAGTTCGCGGCGACATGGTCATCGAGCCCGACGAGACCTTTCGGGTCATCCTCAGCAATTTGAACGCCGGTACGCCGGCCCGGAACGTGTCCCTGGGCGACGCGCAGGCCGTGGCCACGATCGTCGATGATGACGCGGCCCGGCTCACCATCGCCGTGACGCAAGCCGCAGCCGAAGACGCCACGCACGGTTTGTTCACGATTACCACCGACAAGCTGTTGTCTCAACCCATCCAAGTCCTGTTGGCGGTTTCCGGAACAGCGACCCCGGACGAGGATTACGTGACCATCAGCCCCTCGCTGACATTCCCCGCGGACGCGAGGAGCGTGACGGTCCCGGTGACCGTCTTGGCGGACTCCATGATCGAAGGGGATGAGACTGTCGTCGTTCAGATCCTGGGAACGAGCGATCCTGCGGCCCGGCCGGGCACGCCCGACTCGGCGACGTTGACGATCGCCGACGACGAGGCGACCACGGTTTCGATCGCGGCCGACGACGGCGCGGGAAGCGAACCCGGCGCCGACGACGGCCGGTTTGTCATTACCTTGGGCGGCGGCAAAGTGGCGCCGCCGCAAGGGATTCTGGTCTACTATGCTGTGAGCGGCACCGCCACGGCGGACGAAGACTATGTCGCGCTGCCTGTCAGCGTGACGATCTTGGGAGGCCGGAACTCGGCGGCGATTGCCGTCGATGTCCTGGACGACAACGTTGTGGAGCCCACCGAGACCGTCGTCGTCACTCTGCTCGGCACAAACAATGCAGGAGCCACGGTCGACCCGGTGAATCATACGGCCACGGTCTGGATCGCCGACGACGACACCGCCACAGTGTCGATTGACAAGGTGCACGACGGCGTCGAGGCCGCGACTCCCACCAACGGTAAGTTCCGCGTCACGCTGACGAAGGTCAGCGCCACCGATACAGTCCTCAGCTACACCGTGGCCGGCACGGCGCTGCCGGGCGCGGGAAACGATTACGCGACGCTCAGTGGAACCGTTACCATCATGGCCGGAGACGCGACCGCCGACATCGAAGTCGCCGTGCTGGACGACGACATCGTCGAGGACACCGAAACGGTGGTTGTCACGCTGGAAGCCGTCACCAGCGGTGACGAAGACATCTCGATCGACAGCCGGAACGCGACGGCCCAGATCGGGATCGCTGACGAAGATACGGCCATGGTGTCGATCGCCCGGATCGAGGATGGGGCCGAGGGCGCGGTGACCACCAGCGGCAGGTTCCGCGTCACGCAGACTCTGCCCAGTGCGACCGATACGGTGCTGAGCTACACGGTGTCTGGAACCGCGACGCATGGCGACGATTACGCGCCGCTGAGCGGCAGCGTGACCATCCCTGCGGGAGCGACCGCTGCCCACATCGACATCGTCGTGCTGGACGACAGCCTGGTCGAAGACAACGAGACCGTCGTCGTGACGTTGGCCGACATCACCAGCGGCGATCCCGAAATTGCCGTCGGCGAAGCCGGCAGGACCGCCACGTTGATCATTGCCGACGACGACAAGGCCACGGTGTCGATTGCCAAGGTCGACGACGGAGTTGAGGACAATCTCCCCACCAACGGCAAGTTCCGAGTGACGCAGACTCTGCCCAGCGCGACCGATACGGTAGTGAGCTACACGGTGTCCGGAACCGCGACGCATGGCGACGATTACGCGTCGGTGAGCGGCAGTGTGATCATCCCAGCGGGGGCGACCACCGTCGACCTCGACATCGTCGTACTGAATGACGATTGGGTGGAAGGCGGCGAGACGGTGACCGTCACGCTGATCGCCGTGACCAGCGGCGACCCGGACATCGCGATCGACGACGTGGACAACTCGGCCACGCTACTGATCAGCGACGACGACATGGCCACGGTGTCCGTCGAGAAGGTTGCCGGCGGCGCCGAGGCCCCCACGCCGGCGAACGGCAGGTTCCGGGTGGTCCAGACGCGGGCCAGCGTTGCGGACACGGTGCTTAGCTACACGGTGTCCGGAACGGCGATGCCGGGCGACGGAAACGATTACACGCCGCTCAGCGGGACGGTGACCATCGCCGCCGGTTCGCTCGCCGCGGACATCGACGTCGCCGTGCTCGACGATGATCTGGTCGAGGGCACGGAGACGGTGATCGTGACGCTGACCGGCATCACCAGCGCCGCGCCCGGCGTTTCGATTGACGCCGCCACCCCGTATGCCTTTCTGGAGATTCTCGACGACGACGAGGCCGCTGTGTCGATCACCAAGGTGGATGACGGGGCCGAAGGGGCCGTGCCGGCCGACGGCCGCTTCCTCGTAACTCAAACCAAGCCCAGCGACACGGACACCGTGTTGACTTATCTTGTCACGGGAACGGCGACACCCGGTGCCGGCGAGGACTACACGCCGCTGGCCGGCACGCTGACGATTGCGGCCGGCCAGACCTCGGCCGAGATTGTCGTGTCTGTCCTGAACGATCTGCTGGTGGAGGAAACCGAGACGGTGATCGTGACGCTTTCCGCCATCACCAGCGGCGATCCGGACGTTGTCATCGACCAGACGAACAAGACGGCCACGGTGTCGATTCTGGATGAGATCGCGTCCGTCTCGATCGAGGCCAGCGATGCCACGGCCGGCGAGCCCGGCGCCGACGAAGGGCACTTCTTGGTGGCCTTGGCGGGCGGGCGGCAGGCCCCGCCGGGCGGAATCCGGGTGAGTTACACAGTCAGCGGCAGCGCTACGCCGGGAGCCGACTACACCGCCTTGGCCGGCGTGGCGACGATCCCGTCCGGCCAGTCCTCGGTCTCGATTCCCGTCGTGGTTCTGGATGACAACGTCGTCGAGTTGCCGGAGACCGTGGTCGTAACGCTCACGGGCGTCGATCACCCGAACGTCGCGATCGAGACCGCTGCCAACCAAGCCATCGTGACGATCGACGATGACGATCCCACAACCGTCTCGATTGTTGCCAGCGATCCGAGCGGCAGCGAGCCGGGGACGGATGATGGCGAGTTCACCGTCACGCTGGACGGCGGCAAAACCGCGCCGGCCGGCGGCGTCACCGTCAGCTATACCGTCAGCGGCACGGCCATTGGCGGCGAGGATTATACGGCCTTGACGGGTACGGTGACGATTCCGGCGGGGCAGTCCTCAATCACCATCCCCGTGGACGTGTTGGACGACAACATCGTGGAACTGCCGGAGACCGTGATCCTGACGCTTACGGGCACGAACCATCCGGGGGTTACCGTCCAGGCTGCTGCCGACACCGCCACGGTCACGATCCACGACGGCGGGCCTGAGGATGCCGACGCGACGACGGTTTCGATTGCCGCCACCGACGCCACCGGAAGCGAGCCCGGAACGGACGACGGCCAGTTCACGGTAACGTTGGCGGGAGGCAAACTGGCCCCGAACGGCGGAGTCACCGTCACCTATACGGTCGGCGGAAGCGCCACGCCCGGCAGCGACTACACGGCCCTCTCAGGCACGGTCACGATTCCCGCAGGCCAGTCCTCGGCGATCATTCTCGTGGACGTCCTGAACGACGACATCGTCGAATTGCCGGAGACCGTGGTCGTTACCTTGACGGGCACCGATCATCCGGGAGTGACGATCGCCGCGACCGAGAACACGGCCATCGTGACGATCAGCGACGACATCGAGCCGGGTTCCGACGCCACCACGGTATCGATCGCAGCGACGGACGCTGTTGGCAGCGAACCGGGAGCGGATAACGGGTTGTTTACCGTCACGTTGGCGGGCGGCAAGCTTGCACCCACAGGCGGCATCACGGTCAACTACACGGTCTCCGGCACCGCGACGGCCGGAACCGACTATACGGCACTGACGGGCACCGTGACGATTCCTGCGGGCGCCTCTTCGGCCACGATCCTCGTCGATGTGCTGGACGACAACATTGTCGAGGCAGCGGAAACGGTCATCGTTGCTTTGACAAGCACCAACCACGCCGCGGTCACGGTGGACCGTGCCAACAACGCAGCGACGGTGACAATCAACGACGACGACCCCACGACGGTCTCCATCGCAGCCAGCGATGCCACCGGCAGCGAGCCGGGGACCGATGACGGTGCGTTCACGGTCACGCTGGCGGGCGGCAAGCTCGCACCGGCCGGCGGGATCGCGGTGACCTACACCGTCGCCGGAACCGCGACCGCCGGCGCCGACTACACGACGCTGACCGGCACCGTGACGATCCCCGCCGGTCAATCGTCGGCCACGATCTTGGTCGACGTGCTCGACGACAACGTCGTGGAGACACCGGAAGCCGTGATCCTCACGCTGACGGGAACGAACCACGCGGGCGCGACGATCCACGCGACCAACAACACGGCCACCGTGACGATCGACAGCAGCGACGACAATACGACGGTCTCGATCAGCGCGACCGATGCGACCGGCCGCGAACCGGGCACGGACGGCGCCCGGTTGACGGTCACGCTGGCCAACAGCAAAGTCGCGCCGGACGGCGGCATCGTTGTCAACTATAACACCAGCGGCACGGCCACGGCAGGCTCCGATTACACGGCCCTGCCGGGAACAGTTGCCATTCCCGCCGGTGCCTCGTCGGCGACGATCGCAGTGAGTGTCCTTGACGACAACGTCGTCGAATCCGCCGAGACGGTAATCGTCACGCTGACCGGCACCAACCATGCCGGGGCCACAATCGCCTCGATCAACAATTCCGCGACCGTCACGATCGAAGACGACGACTCGACGACGGTGTCGATCAGCGCCAGCGACGCCAACGCGGGCGAACCGAGCAACAATGGCCAGTTCACGGTCACCTTGGACAACGGCAAAGTTGCGCCGGCGGGCGGTATCGTGGTCAACTACACCACCGCCGGCACGGCGACGGCCGGGTCTGACTATACGTCGCTGCCGGGCACCGTAACGATTCTCGCCGGGCAGCCGTCCGCGACAATTCCCGTGAACGTGATTGATGATACTACCGCGGACGAACCGGCAGAAACGGTTGTGGTTACGCTGGCTTCAACGAATCATCCCAGCGTCTCGATCAGCACGGCCAGTCCGTCCGCCACAGTCACGATCGCGGCGGACGATCTACGGAATGCGTCGATTTCCGGCGTCGTGTGGATCGATGCGAACAACGACCGTCAGCAACAGAAGAACACCTCCGGCAGTCCGCTGGAGCCCGGAATCCCCGGCGTGACCGTCCGACTGACCGGAACCGCCCGCGACGGCAGCACGCTGGAGTTGGAGGCCATGACGGATGGCGACGGCGCCTACCGCTTTTTCGATCTGCCGGCTGGCACCTACGAAATCCGCGAAGAGCACCCTGCGGCCTGGATCGACGGCCCGGAGATGCTCGCCTCCAGCACGGCCAACGACACGTACTCCAACATCGTCCTGACACCCAGCCAGAACGCCGTCGATTACAGTTTCGGCGAACGCACGCTGCAGCCGCAATTCGTCTCCAAACGCCAGTTCCTGGCTTCCACGCCGGCCACCGACGTGTACCTGAGGGAGCTGAACGCACTGGCGAAGCAGCGTGCCGGCGACGCCGCCGGGGCTCAGGCCATTCGAGACGCCGGCATTCCATCTGAGGTCAGTGCGGGCTCCACGGCCGCCGCAGCCGCGTCGGCCCAGGTCACCGCTCCGGAGTCAAGCGCCGCTGGCGCGGCGGGAGAGGGCGAAGCGGCCCAGACGAACGCCGAGGCGGCCGACGTGAACGCCAAGGCCCCGCCCGCCGAAGGTGAAGCTGCGCCAAAGCCGGCCGCGAGTTCCAGACCGAGTGTCGAGGTCGCTTTCCGCACCGATTCGCGGCCCGCGGCGATGCCCGCCGCCAGCGAGGCCTTGGACGTGCGCCGATCGCTCGCGTCTGCGGCTTCTTCCAAGCCAGCGCCGGAATCCGCCGCTTTCCCCACTGGCGAACGAGCCGCCTGCGAGGAAGTCATTGGCGTCGCCGGTCTGCAACCGTCCAGCCAGTCGCAGAGTGCGCAACGAGACGACCGCGCTGCAGCCGCCGACCGCCGTGCTTCGAGCGCCTTCGACGGCTCTCAGCCGGCGGCCCAACTCTGTAACGCGTCTGGCTCTGCGGCAACGTCAACCCGCAAGGCCGAAGAAAATCTGGAACCTGTGGCCCTGGTGGACCTGGTCTTCGCCGAGGACGCGTGGCTGGACGCCCTGTAAACCGCCCGTGACGCCATCTGGACGTCTGCCGGCCTGCGAGAGTAGGATACTTTCTGTTGCGGCACTTGGCGTCGCCGTGTCGTCTCGTCATCTGGTCCAGCGAGCGTTGTTTGTCCCATGCCCACTCGTCATCGAACGTCACTTTGCCGCGAGGGCTGGTACTCGCTGCTGCTGCTGGCCGTCGTGTTGACGTGGGCCTTGTTGCGGGAAAACAACCTCCTGCTGCTGGTCGCCGGGCTGATGTTCGCGATGCTGTTGATTAACTGGCGTTTGTCCGTTGCCGCGTTGGGGCGGTTGGAAGTGCGCCGGTGCGCCGTATCCGGCGCGCACGCCGGAAGTTGGCTGACGATCGAGGTGGAGGTCGTCAACACTCGCCGCCGTTTGGGCAGTTGGGCTCTGTCGGTGGAAGATTCCTTGAAACGCCAGGACGACCAACGTGGCGTGCAGCCGGTGCGGCCGGCCTTGATGTTTCCCTACGTCCCTGCCGGGCAGTCCGTGCGTCAGTCCTATCGCGTGTGCCTGCCGCAACGAGGCCGCTATGCGATGGGTCCGTTGCGCGTCTCGACGCGGTTTCCCTTCGGACTCGTGCAGAGAGCGCTTTGGCATCCGGGCGACGACCAACTCTTGGTGCTGCCGCGACTGGGACGGTTGCGGCCGGCGTGGTTGCAGCATTACCAGCCGGCGCCGCACGGCACGCGCGGCGCGCGGCGACCGGGTTGCGTGCCGGGCGATTTCTTCGCGGTGCGCGAATGGCAAGCCGGCGACAGCGTCCGCTGGGTGCATTGGCGGAGCACCGCGAGGCACCGCGAGTTGGTGGTCCGCCAGTTCGAACAGCCCGGCGAGCGCGAACTGGGGGTCTTGCTGGATTTGTGGGAACCGGACGAGCCACAGCCGGACCAGCGGCAGCGAGTAGAACTTGCCGTAAGTTTCGCCGCCACGCTGGTGGTGGACTTTTGCCGCAGCAACCGAGGCCAGTTGCTGCTGGCAACCGCCTCGGCGCGGCCGGTCTGCGTGGAGAAACCGGCTTCCCTGGCCATGTCGCGCGAGGCCCTGGAGGCGTTGGCGTTGGCGCAAGCGTCGCCCAACGCGCCGTTGTCGGCCCTGCGGGGCGCCGCGTTCAGCCGCGCTCGTCCGCAGTTCGATGTGGTCTTGATCAGCACGCGGGAGCGCGCGGGTGCGGAACTCGAGGCCCTGCTGGCCGCGGCTGGTTCCGCCGCGCCCGGCGCGAGGCGACGCCTGGTCCATGTCGCCGCGTCCGATTCGACGCTGGCCGATTACTTCGAGGACGACCGGCGACTCGCGGAGGCCCCGCCATGAGCATCGGGCGCCGAATCGAACTGCACATCGCGGTGCTGACGGTGATCGGCGGAGTGCTGCTGAGTCTGGGCGGCGCCAGTCTGATCCTGCCGGTTGGGTTGCTGATCGCCGCGCTGCTGGCGACGCGGCGGGTGGACGGCCGGCCGCCTTTTGCGGCGCCGCCGGCTGCGGTGAACGTGTCGATTTTCGCAATCGCGGCCTTTAGTGCCTGGCGGCTGGCGGCCGCCTATGGCACGCGCGAAGTGATCCTGCTGGGTGAGGCGCTTACCGCGCTGCAGGCGGTGTTGTTATTCGAGCGGAAGACGGCCCGCACGCGTTGGGACCTGTTCAGTCTGAGCCTGGTGAACGTTCTCCTTTCGACGGCCCTGGTCCAAGGACCTCTGTATGCGCTGGGGCTGTTGACGTACGCTTTCTGTGTCCTGGCAACGTTGGGTCTGATCTGTCTCGAACGCGCTCGGCTGCGCAGTTTCGGAACCGGCGCCGAAGGGCGCATCCTGGAGGCGGCCAACCGCGTGCGCGGCGGTTGGTGGCGGTTGCTGGGCATCGCCGTGTCGACGACGATGGTCGGACCGCTGGCTTTGTTCTTGCGGTTTCCCGAACGCGTCGCGTCGAGCGGCGTTTCGAGCGGGCCGAAGGAGGAAGGCCAAGGGGCAGGACCGCGCGAGGAAGCCGCTTGGCAACCTGGCTCCGCCGGCTTGGAGGACGCGGCGGCCGTCAACCGGGAGTTTTGGTGGCGAACGGGGCGGATGACGTTCAGCGCCTTCGCCGCGGCGGCGGTCTTGTTCTGTGTGGCTCCGCGGTTCGGCCGCGTCGAGTTCGAGCTGCCGCCTTTGGGCGACCTGCCTTGGCGGCCCGGCTCTTCGCGCCCGCTACGCGTCGTCGGCTTCACGGACCGCGTGCGTCTGGGCGAAATGGGTACGCTGTCGGAGGACCAGCGGAGAGTGTTCGAATTTCGGCTGGTGGACAACACCGGCGAGGGCGTCTTTCTGCCTCGAGGCAACCTGTACCTGCGCGGGGCGATGCTGAACAAGTACCGTGCCGGACGTTGGGAGTTCGCGGAATGCGGGGGGATGGACGGCCGCCTCTCGCTGGACCTGGAGAGTCCCGCCGCTCGACAGGCGATGGTGCGGCAGCGGACCACGGTCGAGCCGTCCGCCGAACCGGACCTGTTTGTCATCTGGCCCTTCATCATGGTCGGCGACGATCCGCCGTTGAGGATTGACTCGCGGAGCGGGCGCCTTCGCCGCCGGCGGGACATGCTTGAACGGAGCTTCACCTTTGAGGTGGCCACGACGGCGCTGCGGGACGGCGTCCAGTCACCGTGGATGCCCACCGCCAAGTCGATCGACGAAGGATGCCACTTGGACTGGCCCGCGGAAGCCCTGCCGGGGCTGGCCCGCTTGGCGCAGCGCTGGATCGACGAGGCGCAGGTTGCGGCGGACGATCCGGCCGCCCGCGCACGCTTGCTGGAGAGACGTCTTCTGGACCCCGGCCGCTTTCACTACAGCCTGGTGGAAACGTCACGGGATCCGACCGTCGATCCGATCGAAGACTTCGTCACCCGCCATCCGGAAGGCAATTGCGAATACTTCGCCAGCGCCCTGGCGCTGATGCTCCGCAGCCAGGGCATCCCCACGCGCCTGATCGTCGGCTTCCGGGCGGATGAGTCTAGCGAGTCGAGCGGGACCTATCGCGTGCGTCAGTCGCACGCCCATGCCTGGGTCGAAGCCTACGTGCCGGCGGAACGCCTTCCGGCGGGCGTGGCCCGGCGAACGGGCGGGCATGAGCCCCCCGGTGAAACGCCCCGCCAGGACGGGCTCCACGATTGGTCGCACGGCGCTTGGCTGCGGCTCGATCCGACTCCCTCCTCTTCCACGCGGACGACGGGGGTTGCGAGCTTGTCGCGTCAAGTCGAGAACTGGCTCAGCCTGCTGCACTCCTTCTGGCGCGATCACGTGTTGTCGATGAACAGCACTCGGCAGCGCGAAGCCCTGTACCAGCCTCTGGTCGTCCGGGTCCGGCAGGCCGCGACCGATTTCGCCAATCCCGCCGTGTGGGATGGGACCGGCACCCAGAAGCTGCTCGGCTGGGCCGCCTGGCTCGTGTGGTGCGCGGGCGTGGCCGGCTGCCTCCTGGCCGCCGTCCTCTGGCTGCTGCGCCGGAGGCTTCCTGCCCGCTGGCCAGGGCCGATGCGGATGCGCTTGGGCCGTCGCGACTCGCGCTCCGCCGCCAGCCGTGCGCGCGTCGCGTTCTATCGCCGCCTGGAAAGCTTGTTAGCCCGTTACGGGCACGTGCGGGCCGCTTCCCAGACCCCGCAGGAGTTCGCGGGAGAAGCCGCAAAGCGAATTGCCGCAGCCTGCGGCAACGGTCAGGTGACCGACTGGACGAGGCAGATCGTCCAGGCGTTCTACGAGCTTCGCTTCGGCGCGGGCAGCCTGGCCGACGACCGGGCGGGCGCTGTCGAAACCGCGCTGCAGCAGCTCGGCCGAGCCGTTCGTCGAAAAACGGCCGCCGCGCCCAGCGACACTGGCGGCAAGCCGCCGAAGGCGCCCCCGGCGTGAGTCTTGGACGTGGTGGCTTCCCTTCCAAGACTCGCCCGGCCATAATCAATCAATCATAGCGTCCCGGCTGTTGAGGCTCAAACGCCGAGCCGTTCCCCGTATCAAGAACCTCAAGGAGCATCCCATGAGAAGCGTGAACATCCTCGCCGTAGGCATCTGGCTGATCCTCGTTGCCGCGCGGCTTGCCGCTTGCGTCGCCGCCGAACCCGGTTCCGGCGAGCAGCCCAAGCCGAACTGGGACACGGTCTGGAACCAAGAGACCGTCGTGGCGGACATTCGCGGTTTGATCGCCGCGGTCGACGCCCAGCGAATGTCGCAGCACCTGTTCTATTTGTCGAAGGACCCGCTGCCGTTTCGCAAGCTGAACTTTTCCTTGCCGGGGCACGAAAAGAGCACGCTGTACGAAGCCGACGACTACCTGGCGGGCAAGCTCGAATCTTGGAAGTACCAGGTCCAGCGTGAGGCGGTCCAGGTGCAGGCGTATCGCCGGGATACGAACAAGCCGCAGCACCACCAGTACTCGCGGCCGATGCCCGAAGATCCGTGGTACACGGCCTACAATCTGTACGCCGAGAAGAAGGGCCGGACGCGCCCGGAAGAGATCGTTCTTGCGCTGGCCCACAAGGACTCGCAAAGCTGGATTGATTCGCCGGGGGCCAACGACAACGCAATTGGCACGGCCGGCGTCTTGGAGTTGGCCCGCGTGCTGGCGGAGTATCCGTCTCAGCGTACGATCCGCTTCCTCTTCTGCAACGAAGAGCACACGCCGTGGACCAGCGTTACCGCTGCGCAAAACGCCAAGACTCGCGGGGATAACATCGTGGCCGTGTTCAACCTGGACGGCATCGGGGTCAAGACAGCGGAGGACACCGCGGCGGGCAAGAAGACCAATGTCACCGCGTACACCGTACCCGCCGGCGAGCGTTTGGCGGAGTTGATGAGTGCCGTGAACGCCCGCTTCGCCATCGGCCTCCAGCAGCGGTCTGTCAAGCGTCCCGGGCCCGGCGACGACGACGGCTCGTTCGTCAAAGCCGGCTTCGGGGCCGCCGTCGTCAACATCGGCTCGTGGCCCTATGGCGACCCCAACTACCACCTCGAGGGCGACATCCCCGAACGCTGCGACGTCGCCAACGCGGCCATGACGGTGCAAGCCACCCTGGCGGCCATCATGACGCTGGACCAGGACCGCTGATCACCGGTCACAGATCACCGGTCACCGCTCTTGCCGCCGCCGGTCTGGGCCCTGTAGATGTTCGACCAAGAATCGCACGGTCACGGCGACCACCCCCGCCGCCACAGCCAGCATTCCGGAAACAAAGAGCGAACCCAGGTTGACCTGCCGGGCGGACCAGCCAGCTTGCGGCCAAACGGATGGCTGCAGGACGGCCATCATCAGATTGAACGAACTGAACGCCTGGAGTCCCGTCGGGATGATCGCGCCAATGCAGAAGGTCCTCACGTAACCCCTGCCGTAGACCAGCAGCGACACCACGACCACGATCATCATCGTCCGCAGAGTCAGGCTCGCATAGACGGAGACGAACCCCGACGCAAGCGAGAGCAGCGCGGTGTCCAGAAATGCCAAGCCGAGCAGGCTCGAAGCGATGATGACCAGGACCAGCGTCAAGTCGCGTCGCCAACTCGAGCGGCTCGCCGCCGCCCCGTGTTCGGACTTCTCCCACGCGGATTGCAGCCACGCGGCCCGATACGCGACCAGCACGGTGACCGTGCCGACCAGCATGATCACCGCCGCCAGGTTGCGGATCGGCAGGACATTTGCGTTTGGATTCATGCCCCCGGCGACCGCCGCGGACATGGCCACCAGCACGCCGGCGCCAATCACGAACCAGGCCACGCGCAATACGGTCTTGTTGGCTCGAGGGCGCCCCGCGATTGAGTTCGTCGGTTCCTCCAACATACATGCCTCCGTCAGCAGCAGATCAGGGCTGCAATTGCTTCGGGCCTCGTGACGGCGATTTCGCTCCATTCTACCGTGGCAGACCGACCGCTGCCAGACCGTGCGGCCCTGCCGCCTCTGGCCGCGGCTCAGTTTGCGGGTGCGTTGCAGAACCGGGGGCGACTTGGTACTGTCAAAAGGCTAAAGGCAGACATCGAATGACCGGAGGTTGTGCGGAAAGGATCTTCTGGGGGAGCGTGGGCCTGGCGGCGCTGACGTTCGGCGTCCGCGCGGGCTGGGAAGCATCGCAGACCGAGACGGGGACCGGGATGGTGGCCGTCCAGTGGCGTGACGCGACGCTGGGGTGGGTGTCCGGTTGCTACGAACCGGTGTCGTCGCGTGCGCCGGCCGCGCAGGCCGAGTTCTGGGTGCAGGAGACGTCGCGCATTCTGGCAGCGCATCCGAACGACGCGGGACTGACGATGGGGGCCGCGATGATGCTGGATGCGCCGGCCGGTGGTTATGTGAAGAGGTACATCAAGTTACAGGAAGGGCCGGCGTGGCTGCCTGTCATTCCGCAATTGGACTACCCGGCCCTCCAAGGCGTGGAGGACGAATTCGAGCTGCGGTGCTGCAGCCGCTGCCTGGACCTGGCGGAACGGGCGTGTCGCCTGGAACCAGGAGAAACCGCCTGGTGGCAGCTTCGGGCCGTGCTTCAGTTCCGCTCGTCCGTCTACGGCAGCGCCAGCGGACCGCGCAGCCCAAGCTGGCTGGAAGTGCTGGATGAATGCAGGCAACACGATCCGCAGAACGGGTTGTACGACTACTTGGCGGCGTGCCAGCTGTGGGAATCGTCTGCCGATCTGGAATTCCGCGAGGCGAACGAGTACGTGCTGGTGCGCGATGCAGCTACGTTCCACCGCGGTGTGGAACGATTTCGGCGCGCGCAGGCCAAGCCGTCCGTGTCGTTGGACGACAAGGGGCTCTCGGCGACCGAGCGGTTTCTGCGCCAATCGTCCGTGCCGCGTTTCGATCAGGACGATTTGGTGAACAGCCGTCTTGCCGGTCTCCGCCGAGCGATGTATTTGCGTCAGATTTGGCGTTGGTGGGGAGCCCAGGTGGAGGAAAAGCAGCGAGCCGGGGATTGGGCTGGAGCATCCGCCTGTCATCGAGACAACCTTCGCTTGCTGGATCAGTACCGGGCTGGTGGCCCGGCGCAGGAATATGATCCCGTGGCACATTCCTGCCGCGTCGTTACGACGGAGATGTTGCAGTCGCTGATCCAGGAGCACCCGGCGCAATTCGCTTCGACCGTCCTTGCGGAAACACAACGTCAGGCGACTGCGGCCCGCCAGACGCAACGCTTGGTGCAAGCTGCCCGCAAGTCCATGAAAGGCCCCGGCCCACCGTCCGCACTGGCTCCGACGCTGGCCAGTTTGGTCGGCTTTGCCCCGGATGCAATCATCGTCCTGCTGCTGGTCGGCGTGCCTTGTTGGCTTGTCGGCTGCCGGCTGCGCGGGGCGCGAGCAGGGGCGATCGGCGCAGTGGGACACAGTTTCGCTTGGCTGTCGGCCCTGGTTATCACGCTGGTCCTGTTCGGACTGGCCCCGGCCAGCGTCATCCCCGCGTCTGTCCAAGCATGGGTGATGATTGTGCTTGTCGTGGCAGGCATGACAGCCGCGCTGGCGTACGGCGTCTGGACCTGTCTCCGGAAACATCGTTTCCAGTACAGTCTGAGGACGTTCCTCTTGGTCATCCTCCTTAGCCCGTTGGCTTTGCTTGCCGTCAGCTACGCGGTCAACCTCATTGACGTGCTCAGCCCCGAACTCCACATTCCGGCTCGCGCCTGGGAGAACCTGGAGCCGCGTCTGCTACAAAAATCAGTCGCGTCGAAAGGTGAACCGGCGATCTGGCTGTGGTGGTCGCTGGTGCAATGGTCCCTCTACCACGGCGCGTATCTGACCATGGCGCTTTGGGCATTTCTGGTCACACTCGTGATCCTGCTCAGACGCAGCGGCGACCTCGGGCGAAGGCTCCTTTCCAGAAAGCGATGGAGCTGTCTGCCGCGGACGTTGGGCAAACCGGCGACGGTCGTGGCGTCGCTTCTTCTGATGGCCTATTTGGCCGTGGTTCCGCTGACCATCCGCAGGGCCGAGGCCGATTTCCAGCACAAGATCGCGTTCGCGCGAAACCCGGAAAGTCACTGGACCAAGCTCCGTCAGGCTGTTGCCGCCGTTCGCGCCGAAGAAGCCGCCACGAAGCAGGGGCCGTCTCGCTGATAGGAGTTTGCCGTTCATGTCGGCCCACCGAGGCCACCGGTTCTCCCGAGGATCGGCTTGCCAGCATCAAGGCAACCGGCGGGCTAACGCCCACCGCTGGCCGAAGCCAAAGAGACCGTTTGCCCGGCAACGACGCCCGTCGTACAATAGCAGCGCATGAGACCGGAGAAGCCAGGCGACGACACTTGCCGAGACCCCGGACCCGAACCGGACCCGAACACGATGAGCCCTGACGGAGCCCTGGAAGAACAGATCCGCCGCTACCGGGAGATGACCGGCGAGCAGCGGCTACTGATCGCGCTGCGGCTGCACGAGCTGTCCTGTGACATCGCCCGCGACGCCATTCGCCACCAGCACCCCAACGCGACGGCGGAGGCGGTCGAGCAGCATCTGCGCCGCCGCCTGGAGTTAGCTCGCTCATGACAGAACATGAGAAAGTTCGGTACGCAGCGCGTTCCGCCCTCCGCACCAGTTCAACGCCATCGACAACCGTTCGGCCTTGAAAGTGGACTTTTGGTTGTTGCGCGACGATGCTTTTTCGAGGACCATGTTCGCGCGGCGCGTTCAGGTGACCATCCTCGCGACTCCCGCCTGGCTGGCGAGGGCCGAGGATGTTTTGCTGCACAAGCTGTATTGGCACACCCTGTCGCCGTCGGATCGGCAACTCGGCGACGCCGCCGGTGTCTGGGCCGTGCAGGGCACGAACCTCGACATCGCCCACCTGCGCCGGTGGGCGGCAGAGCTAAGAGTCGCGGAGTTGCTGGAAGACATCCTGGCCGGCCGCGTCCGTCCGAAAGCCACCTGACGCCCTGCCTTCCAGCGAACCGCCGATGTATCTGCCATGCTGTCCAATCGTCGCGACGAACCCACAACGCCCGCTCGATGGCAGGCAATTGCCTGGGCAGCCACGATCGTACCGAGGCAGCCTACTTCGGGGCGAATGACGTGTTGGGCTGATTGCGTCCCGCAGTTTTTTTGCGAGAATGATCCGGGTTCGGGCCTGCTGGAGGCCGGGACTGGATCGATGGCATCGCAGGGTATTGACCTCCGTTCTTTGAGGAGTACACGGTTATGAAGAGTCGCAAACCGTCACGCGGCCAGCATCGCAAGTCGGGCCCCGGGGGCCTTTCCCGCCGTTCTTTTCTGGGAGGCGTTTCGGCGGCGGCCGCGTTCAGCATCGTTCCGCGGCACGTGTTGGGAGGCGAGGGACAGGTCGCGCCCAGCGACAAGACGACGCTGGCGGCCATCGGAGTCGGGGGACAGGGGCTGCAAAATGTGCAGACGTTCTTGGAGTTTCCCGAGGTCCAGGTGGTTGCGGTCTGCGACGTCAATCGCGAAAGCGGCGGTTACCTTTCCTGGAATTGGACGCAGGGAAAGGAGCAGCGGACCGCCGGACGCGAACCGGCTCGGCGGTTGGTCGACGAGCACTACGCCCAGCAGAAGGCATCCGGGACGTACCAGGGCTGCCGCGCCTACAACGACTTCCGCGAACTGCTCGCCAAAGAGGATGCCGACGCCGTGATGATCGCCACGCCGGATCACACGCACGCCGTGATTACGATGGCGGCCCTGAAAAAGGGCATGCACGTGTATTGCGAAAAGCCGCTGACGTACTCGGTGTACGAAGCGCGGCAGGTCGCCGAGGCGGCTCGCCAGGCGAAGGTCGCCACGCAGTTGGGCAACCAGGGCCAAGCCTCGGAGGAAGCTCGCTTGACGTGCGAGTTCATCTGGGACGGCGCCATCGGCGGGGTGCATGAGGTTCAGGTCTGGAGCCCGGCCCGGTTCTGGGCTTGGTATCCCAATGAGGGCCGTCCGCCCGAAACGCCGCCCGTTCCGGACGGCCTGGATTGGGATCTGTGGCTGGGGCCGGCGCCCGAGCGTCCCTACCACCCCGCGTACCATCCGTGGACCTGGCGGAACTGGTGGGATTTCGGCACGGGACTGCTGGGCGATTTAGGCTGCCACAAGCTGTCGACCGTCTTCAAGGCGCTCAAGCTGGGCCACCCGACGAGTATCGAAGCGAGCAGTACCAAGATCAATCCGGAAACGTACCCGCTGGGCGTGATCGCCCGCTTCGAGTTCCCCGCGCGCGGCGACATGCCGCCGGTGACGCTGCACTGGTACGATGGCGGGCTCAAGCCGCCCTACCCGAAAGATTTGGAACCCAACCGCGGCATAGGCGGTGTCATCTACTTGGGCGACAAAGGCACGTTGATGGACCACCGGATCATCCCCGAAACGAAAATGAGGGCCTACGGCAAACCGCCCCAGCGGCTGCCGCGTTCCGTCGGGCACTACAAGGAGTGGGTGGATGCTTGCCGAGGCGGACCGGCCGCGGGCTCCAATTTTGTGGACCATTCCGGGCTGTTGAGCGAGGTCTGCATGCTGGGCAACGTGGCGCTGCGAGCCGGCAAGAAGCTGGCCTGGGACGGAGCGAACATGCGCGTGACCAACGACGAGGCTGCCAACCGGTTTTTGCAGCGCGAGTACCGGCCGGGGTGGGCGCTGTAAAGGATGAGGGATGAAGGCTGAGGGGATAAAAAGAAAACCCGGCCTCGATTCGAGACCGGGTTTTCGACAAGGAACGCTGCCGACGGGGTGCCAGCGACGTGCGCAAGCTCTCGCGGCGTGAAGCGGACGCGTGAAGGACTACTCCTTCTTCTTCGCCGGCTTCTTCTCCTTGGCCTTTTCCTTCGCGTAGGCCTTCATTTCTTCGAGCGTGACGGCCTTGTCCTTGTCCTTGTCCATCTCGGCGAATTGCTTTTCGCGTTCCTTGATCGTTTCCTCCTTGGTCGCCCGGCCCTTGAACTCGTCAAAGCTCAACTTGCCGTCCCCGTCCTTGTCCATTCTCTTGAATCGCTCCTCGGGAGTCATTTTCTTGGCCGCAGGTTTCTTCTCCCCGCCCTCTTTCTTCGTGGCCTCGTCGGCGGCCCAACTCGAACCAGCGACGCTCAGGGCGAACGCTGCTACCAACAACATCGTAAGCAGTCTCATCATGGGACTCTCCTTGTAGAGAAAACGGAACAACACAGTCGCGATACACGGCTCGGTATTCTCGTGTAACGATGCGCAGCCAGCCGCCTTTATTGGGGCCTGCGGGCAACGATCACTGCGCACCGGCGGCGTCATCGAATGCCGCGCATCATCCGGCATGAAAAACGCGGCGGGATGATAGCACATCCTCCCGCTTTTGTGAAGCATGAAAATGGCCCGATTCGATGGTTTTTTGACCTCTGTCCTGCCCACTTCGGCCCGAGAAGCCGGCCCGCCTTACCCCTGCATTGGCCGAATCACGCGGCGAGCAGTTTCCGCAGGTGGAAGTGGAATTTCCCCAGTTTGCCGCCGTAGTTGCCCGCGCTGATGGCGACGACGCCCTCGCCGAGGGCTGCCTGCGCGGCCGCGGCCATGGCCGCCCCGACGGCTCCCTCGCTGGTTCCGTCAATCACGATCTCGTAGGCGCAATTGGCGTCCGCGTGCAGCTTCGACTCGACACGTCCGCGCAGCGTGGGGCAGAAGAAATCGGAAGTCGAAGCCGGCAGATCTTTGTAGCGCGAGCCGACCTTGCTGCCGCTCCGCGCGACACCGCCTGGAAAGGGGGTAATCACGCCTTCCGTGTTTCTCAGCGCCTCGGCGGCGCGTCGCGCGGCCGCCAGTCCAGCCTCCTTCGTCACGGTCTGGATGATGACGTTGCCGCCCCCGACGCCCTTGTCGACGCCCAAGTCCTCTTGCACCAGGAACTCGCCGTCCATCACGGGCACGCGCCAGAATCGCTTGCCGTCCACCAGTTTGCTCTTCTGGTAGCCGTCGCCGAAGAAACGCAGGTGCTTTCCCAGAGCGATGCGTTTTTCGGCCGTCGCCAAGCCATCGAATACCGCCGTGGACGGACACGTCATCAGGCACTGCCCTGCCCGCTTGGGAACCGCCTTGCCCAAGGCATCCTGCGAGAAGCCGAACATCAAGATCGCTGCGCCAGGCCGTCCGTCAGGCGTCTCGCGAGGCGACAGTCGACGCTCCACACCCGCTTCGGCATCGCACGCGATCACGGAAGAACTGTACCCCGTGGCCTCGCGGATGGCTGCGTCGAGCCAGTGTTCGTCATGAGCCGTCACCACCAGGCGCGTGTAGCTCATGCCAAAGGCTTCCGCAAACGTGTCTTCGATGAACGTCGAGCCGAGGTTCAAGGTGCTCTTCCCTACCAGCCCATGACCATGTTCGATTCGATGACGCGACGCGCATGTTCCAAGTCGCTCCCTGTCTCGTGCATGTACAGGCGGATCGCGTGTACTTTGTCCCCGGCAGCCTTCGACAGGCAGTCGCGAGCAACGCTGCAGGGATCGAGTCCCTCGCTTTGCGTGATCCCCAGTGCTCCTTTGGAGATGACCCACGTGTCGCGCGGCCGCTTGGTCATTCGGATCACTTGGTCGTTGGGATACGATTGACGTACCACCGCGGCCGCCGCGTCGTCATTCTCCGCCCAAGTGATAATGATGTGTGCGTTGGTCTCAACCTCGAATAAAGGCATGAATTTCTCCTTTTCCAGGGGCAATCGAGCAACTGCAATCCATGAGACGTATCGAATAGCATGTCCGCCGTGACCCATAATTGCAATACGGGGGGCAAACCCGCCAAACACGGAGCATCCGAACCCACTGACATGACCCACGTCAAACATCTCGATCCCCATAACCGAACGTTCTTCTCCCTGTTTTCCACCTCTTCGCTAATTACCTAATGCCCCCAAACTGCAGACTCCGATACGAAAAGCACGGACGATGGTGACCTGCCCCTAACTTGCCCGATCCGTCTAACTACCCAATACCACAGACTGGAAGTCCGTCTACAGGCTGCGTCAGGAGGATGTCCGATGAATCGAGTTTGGTTGTGCATTCTGCTGTTCGTTTCCCTCGCTGGGTCGCAGTGGCTCCCTGCGCCAGCGCGAGGCGAAAACGACAATCCGTGTCCCCCGATGGACACGCCTTACGACGGGCAAAACGCTTGCCCGTACTTGGAAGAAATGCGGGCCTACGGCGAGTGTCCATGGTACCACGACCATGAGTACCATTACGGCGCGACGGCTGATGTGATCGAATCAGCTACCGGAAACGAGTCCGGCGACCCCGCAGTGACAGAGGCCGAAGCCGCTGACGAGGCGACGGCAGCGGCCGAAGCCCCGGCGACGAGCGAGGCGGCAGGGCCCCCGGACTGCTGGTACGATGGCGCGACCGACTCGTACTACGACTACGAATTCACCAACGCCGACATGATCCGCGAGGAGACAGCCGAGACGACGGAGGAAGCAGTCGAAAGCTACGCCGTCGAAGAAACGGACGCGGCCACGGAGGAGGACTGGAGCGGTTCCTACGAGTTCCCGTCGGAAACCGCGGCCAGCCAACCGGACGACGAGGAAGTCTACTGGGTCGAGGATCTACCCGAAGCGAACCCGGACACCGAGTCCATGTCTTGCGACGAGAGCTACGAGTACGCCTATCCCGGCGAGGGAACAGAATACCCGTACGGCGGCGCCAGCGAAACGGAAATGGCCGGCGAGCAGTCCACGGAAACTATGGAAGCAAGCGAGGAAGTCATGGAAGGCATTTGGGAAGCGGACACGGCGGACCTGGAAGCGAACGAATCGCCCAGCGTCTGCCCATCCGGCGATTATGATTACGATTACGATTACGATTACCAGTACGAGTACAGCGTTTATCCGGACCGTTACGACGACGGCGAGATCATCCTGTCGCTGGCGCGGACGCTGGACCGCGTCGGCGTGACGCTGCAGTCCCTGTCTCGCTACTTGACCGAGATGGCGACCAGCGACTTGGCCAAGCGGCACAGCGAAACACTGGAACGATAAGCCCCGAAACACGAGCCTGCACCTCACAGAAGCCCGGCTTTTTGAAAGAGCCGGGCTTCTCTATTCTGTGCCGGCCACGTGCCGCATGGCCGCCAGAGGACCGTGTCGCTGGAGCCGCGCGAGTTGCTCTTCATCGCGCGCCAGCAAAACGCCCGCAAACGTCAGCGAGTTGCAAGAGATCGACTGGAAGCACTCGCGGACCCGTGGCACGGCAAGCATCCACCGCCGCGTCACGAGCAGGTTGTAAGGCTTCGTTATCCGGTCGCGGGCGGCGGGCACGTCGACGCCGATGGCGGACAACAGTCGCGGATACCGATCGTGCGCCTGGGTTGCCGCGGTTTCCGGCGCCGCGCCGGCGCCGGCCTCCAGGGCGACGATGGCGTGCGGAAAGGGCAGCGTTTCGAGGCTGCGCACGTCCGCGGTGATCTCCGCCGAGTCGATGGCCGGCGCGATCGGCAGCGCGGGGCCGGCAGGATCAAGCGGCAGCGGCACCAGTTGCAGGTGCTTGTGCGACTGGCTGGCCCCGGCCACCATGCCGCTGTTGTAGAAGCCCAGTCCCTCGTACTCGGCCAGGCACCTGAAAAGCGACTCAAAATCCTGCCGCGCCAGCAGCGTTTCCTGCTCTTCGAACGTCCGCGTCACGATCAGCAGGTGGTGCTCGACGACGTTGAACTTGTTCAGCAGGCAGACGTGCTGCGGCGACGCATCGGCCACGTACAACTCGGGATCGTACGGCAGGAAGGGATTCCGGCGCGGCGCGTCCTGCGGCGCCGCGGCACTTGACGGCCGGGGCTTACGGGCCAGATGCCGCACGAGGCGCACGAGGAAGCGGATGCCGCCGTCGTCCAGGTACAGAAAGTCGGTGGGGATGGGCTGCAAAGCGCCGCTTTGCAGGGCCCGCTGCGTGACGGCCAGCAACCGCCGCCATAGCGTGCCCGGCTGGAATGGCGCGCGTCCGGCCTCAGACAGCAAATTCATGGCGTTCTCCCCGCGATGGCAGCTTTCGAGAAATGACCGTCGCCCCGTCAAAGTAGCCATCACACTCCGTGTGATGATCGGCAACCAACTCTGGACCGTTATTTCTCAAACGCTGCTCACGTCGCCCGGCCCGCCTCGGCGATGCCGCGGAGAATGCTGTCCTTGACCGCCACCGCATCCACCTCGGTCGCCACCGCCATGTTGGAACGTCCCGGAGCCTGACTGCGGCGATCGAAAATCGTGGCCCCTTTCGTCAATTCGCCGATGGTCTCGACGTCGCCCGCCATTTCCTCCGTCTCGAACAACTCGGGGTGCAGCACGGCGGTCAGGGCCACCACACCCTCCAGGAAGATGCTCTCCAGTCCCAGCTGCTGCCGGTACGCCCGGAAGGCGAACGGGATCACGTGCCGCAGCAGTCGGCCCGCCCGCGTCGACTCGCTGGGCAACTGCTCGATGATGTCCAGCGTCAATTTGACCTGTTCGCCCACGTCCAGCGGAATCAGGGTGCGGGTGGTCGCCGAGCGGAACACGGCGCGGGCCGCCAGCGGATCGTAGAACATGTTGAATTCAGCCGCCGGAGTCACGTTGCCGATGCATCCCAGGCTGCCGCCGGAGATGATCACATGATCCACCAGCAGGGGCAGCGACGGATCCCGCTGGAAGGCGCGGGCCAGATTGGTCAGCGGCCCCAGGCACAGGAGCGTGACCTGTTCCGGCGCAGAACGTACTTCGTCGCAAATAATCTTCTCCGAGGGGTGCTGATGGTGCAGTTGCGCCACGGGCAAATCGAGGTTGGCCAAGCCGTTGTCGCCGTGCAATCGCCGCAAGTCCGCCGCCGGAGGGGCGTCGCAGGGCGTAGCGGAGCCCAAACGCGGTGACCGCGGCGGATCCAAGTAGTCGATGACCGCCTGGACGTTCACGTTCACTTGCGCCGCGGAGACGTTCCCTTCGACGGCGGTCACGGCCAGGATTTCCAGCCGAGGGTCGAACAGGGCCAGACACAGGGCCACCGCGTCGTCGATCCCTGGGTCACAGTCGATGATCAGCTTTCGGGGCATGGGCGGCCGTTGCCTTTTCTCTTGGCGCGGAGACGCGGCTTTTGACTCGAAGGCATTGTAGGGCAACCGCACACGGGAAACAAGCTGAAAGCCAATATCTTCGCTGCCGCCAAGGGGGCTGAAAGAAGGGGCTGTAGCGATTCTCAAGGGCCGCCAGGGACTGCCGTTGAACGGGTCACCCGTCCACAAGCCCGGCTGGCCGGAAAAGCCGGGCTTCTCGACTCGTCCCACGGCACCCGGCATCCGGCCGCACGACTTTGCCCGCTTCGCGCGCCCTCACACGCCGCCGCTCCGCGCGACGTCAGCTTGACACTCGCCGGCCATGCCCCTACGTTAACGTCCGTCCATTTTTTGAGGAGGGATCCGCGATGCGCGTACGAACCAACGTCTGGGCAATCGTCCTGGTGGCGGTAGCCGGCTGTGCCCCACAGCCGGCGCCATCTGGGAACCAGAATCCGGGAACGTCATCGGCGCCGGCAGCGGAAGCCAGCCGCGGCACGATCGGTTTTTCGGCTCTGACCCTGAAGAACCCGTTTTTCAAGATCATCGCCGATTCGTTGACCGCCGAGGCGCAGCGGAACGGTTTCCACGTCATCGTCAGCGATGCCGAACGGGATGTCCAGGAACAGGCGAAACACGTCGAGAACTTTCTGGCGCAGAAGGTCACCGCGATCGTGCTGAACCCCACCGACCGCATTGCCATCGGGCCGGCGATCGAGAAGGCCAACGAGGCCGGAGTCCCCGTCTTCACCTGCGATCTGGAGTGTGAGGTCAAGGAGGTGGAAGTCGCCGGGCACGTCGGGACGGACAACTATCAGGGCGGCAAGCTGGCCGGCGAGGCCATGATCGAAGTCCTGGGCGACGGCGGCGGGCAAGTGCTGATCTTGCACTTCAAACAAGCCAACTCGTGCGTGGAACGCGTGCGCGGTTTCCGCGAGGTGATCGACAAGCGCAACGAGGAACGCACCAGCGGCAAGATCGAAATCGTGGCCGAACTCGAAGGCGGCGGACTCCAGGACCAGGGGTTCCGCGCTGCGGCCGACGCCCTGCAGGCCCATCCCAACCTGTCCGCCATCTTCGCCATCAACGACCCGTCGGCCCTGGGCGCAGCGACCGCCCTGAAACAGGTCGGCAAGACGGAGCAGGTCAAGATCATCGGCTTTGACGGCCAACTCGAGGGCAAGCAGGCGATCAAGGACGGCAGGATCTACGCCGATCCGATCCAGTTCCCCGAAAAAATGGGCTCCATCACGGCCCAAAACATCCTCAAGTACCTCGACGGCGAACCGTTTGATAAGGTGATCTACATTCCGACCGAACTGTACCGCAAGGCCGACGCCGACCGCGACCCGGCGCTCAAGTAACGTAAGGGAAACCAGCGCCCGACGCGGGTGGCACGGCCTACTTGTTGGCCGTGTTCAACTCCGATGTGGCACGGCCTACTTGTTGGCCGTGTTCAACTCCGATGTGGCACGGCCTACTTGTTGGCCGTGTTCAACTCCGGGTGGCACGGCCTACTTGTTGGCCGTGCTTGCCGCGTCGTGCCGGCCTTCGGCACGGCCAACAAGTAGGCCGTGCCACACCGGATCTCCGCTGCTTCGTTTCAGGATCCCCGCGACTCATGACTGGCGACGCCCCTGACGTCCGACATCCGCTGCTGGTGATGCGAGGGATCGAAAAGACCTATCCCGGCGTACGTGCCCTGCGCGGCGTCGACCTGCAGCTGCGCGCCGGCGAAGTGCTGGCGCTGGTGGGCGAGAACGGGGCGGGCAAGAGCACGCTGATCAAGATCCTGGGCGGCGCTCTGCGGTTCGACGCGGGCTCGATCGAAATCGGTGGCCGCCCGGTCCACTTCCGCGGACCGCTGGCCGCCCAACAGGCGGGCATCAGCATTATCTACCAGGAGTTCAACCTGGTGCCGGCCCTGACGGCGCGGGAAAACATCTTCCTGGGCCGGGAACCGCGCCGATTCAGCTGGCTGCCCATCGCGCAAGAACGCCGCCGAAGCCGGGAACTGTTCCAGCGGATCGGGGTGGCCATCGATCCGGAAACGCCCTGCCGCGACTTGACCGTCGCAGAGCAGCAGGTGGTGGAAATCGCCAAGGCCCTGTCCCAGCAAGCGCGGGTCGTGGTGATGGACGAGCCCAGCGCGGCGCTGTCGCCTCGGGAGACCGAACATCTGTTTGCCGTGATCCGCGAACTGAAGAGCCAGGGCATCGGCGTGATCTACATCAGCCACCGCCTGAGCGAGGTTTTCGAGATCGCCGACCGCGTGATGGTGCTCCGCGACGGAGCCCACGTCGGCATGCGGCCGATTGGCGAACTGAGCCGAGACCGGATCATTGAAATGATGGTCGGCCGCACGCTGGACACGGAGTTTCCCAAGCAAGCGGCAAGGATCGGCCCGCCGCGTCTGGTGGTGAACGATTTGAGACGCGGGCGCGCGGTGCGGGGCGTGTCGTTCGAAGTGCGCCGCGGCGAGGTCGTGACGCTAACCGGACTGGTCGGCGCCGGCCGCACTGAGACGGCCCGGCTGATTTTCGGCGCGGATCGCCGCGACGGGGGCACGATCGCTTTGGACGGGCGGACCCTGCGTCTGAGCAGCCCGCGAGATGCGATCGCCGCCGGAATCTGCCTGTTGACCGAGGACCGCAAGTCCCAGGGATTGGTCTTGAGCCGCAGCGTCCAGGAGAATTTCAGCCTGCCCAACATGAACCGCTTCGCGCCCTGGGGACTGCTCCGCGCCCGCCGCGAGTGCGCCGCGTTGGAGAGTTTTGTCAACCCGTTGCAGATCAAGTTGACAGGCCGGAAGCAGGCCGCCGCCACGCTGTCCGGCGGGAACCAGCAGAAGATCGTGCTGGCCAAGTGGCTGGCACGCGATGCGGAAGTCGTTATCTTTGACGAACCCACGCGCGGCATCGACGTGGGCGCGAAATACGAAATCTACCTGCTGATCAACCGCTTGGCGGCCCAAGGCAAGGCGGTGCTGATGATCAGTTCCGAATTGCCCGAGGTGCTCGGCATGGGTGACCGCATTTTGGTGATGCACGACGGCCGCATCACCGGCGAGATCGCCGACGTGGCCGGCGCCACGCAAGAGCAGATCATGGAGTTGGCGGTCCGATGAAACGCCTGCTGTCGGAATATGGTTCGGTGCTGGTACTGCTGGCGCTGTGTGCGTACTACAGCGCGGTGACGGTCGGGCCGTACCACCCGGTCTCGCCGGGGGCCGGCCGGAAGCTGGCCCGAACCATCCTGGACGACTGTGGCGCAGGGGCCCAGGTGCTGATCGCGATCCGCAAGACGGCTGGCGACCGCCGGTTCGCCGAGGCCATCCGCCAGGAGTTGGAGACTCACGGCGGGAACGTGGTCCAGACCGTGGAGGGAAGCGCGGCGGAGGTGCGGCAGGCCCTGGAGACAATCGCTCAGTCGGGCGCGCGGCTGCAGGCGGTCGCCACCCACCACCCCGGTTCGGAATGGGGACCGCTGCGGGAACAGCGTTTGGCAGAATGGGGACAGAGATTTCCGGGACTCCAGGGGCTGCGCGTCTACAAGCCGCGCAGCTACCCGTGGCCCAGCTTCTTCACGCGGCAGAACCTGCTGAACGTCGTCAATCAAAATGCCGCCGTGGCGATCATCGCCATCGGGATGACAATGGTCATCATCACCGCCGGGATCGACCTGTCCGTGGGCAGCCTGCTGGCCCTGTCGGCGGTGCTGACGGCCGTGTCGATCCAGACCTGGGGCGGCGGCGCCGGCGCTGGAACGCCGGCCATCCTTGCGTGTTGCCTGTTGGGCGTGGGAGTGTGCGGGTTGTGCGGCGCGTTTTCCGGCGTCATGGTAACCTATTTTCGCGTCCCGGCTTTTATTGTCACTCTGTCGCTGATGATGCTCGCCCGCGGACTGGCGTTCATCATTGCCGTGCGCTACCAGAGTTGGCTGGCGGGCGGAACGACGGAAGGTACTCCGGAAGCGGTGCGGGTCGAAGCGCCGTCGTTCGTCACACTGGGCAACGGCAGCCTGGTGGGCATCCCGAACCCTGTCTGGCTGATGGTGCTGCTGTACATTTTGGCCCACGTCGTGATGACGCGCACCTCGTTGGGCCGCTATATTTACGCGGTGGGCGGCAACGCGGAGGCCGCTCGCCTGTCCGGCGTACCGGTGTTCGGCGTGCTGATCCTGGTGTACGCCTTGTGCGGTGTGTTGACCGGGTTGAGCGGCATTGTGGACGCCTCGCGGTTCAGCGGGGGCCGGCCGAGCGCCGGCAACATGTACGAATTGCAGGTCATCGCCGCGGTGGTCGTCGGAGGTACCAGTCTGGCCGGCGGCGAGGGACGCATCTTCGGCACGCTGATCGGCGCGTTGATCATCGCCGTGATCCAAAACGGCCTGAACATGGCCGGCGTAACCAGCTATGAGCAAATGGTGGTGTTTGGCTTGCTGATCCTGTTGGCCGTGCTGCTGGATCAGCTCAAGAAGCATACCTGGCGCCGGCGAGGCTGACGGCGCCCGGCGATTAAGATCCTGGCGAGCGGTGGGCGTTAGCCCAACGGTTGTCCCCGGGGTTGGTTTGCGAGCATCAAAGGAACCGGCGGGCTAAGCCCGCCGCTCGCCAAAATGTCCGAACTTGAACAATACGATTACCATTTGCCTCGCGAGCTGATTGCGCAAAGCCCGCTGACGGACCGGAGCGATGCCCGGCTGCTGGTCGTCCGGCGCGAAACGCAAACGCTGGAGCACCGATTCGTGCGGGATCTGCCGGCGATCGTTGCCGCCGGCGACGGTCTGGTGCTGAACGACACGCGCGTCATCCCCGCGCGGCTGGTCGGTTATCGCACCCAGACTGGCGGCCGCTGGGAAGGGCTCTACCTGGGCAGCGACGACCACGGCGTGTGGAAGATATTGGCCAAGACCCGCGGCAAGCTAAAGCCGGGCGAGACCGTGACACTGCAAGACCGGGAGGGGCGGGACACGTGCCGGCTGATGCTGTTGGACCAGGTGGGGCAAGGTCTTTGGGCCGCGCGGCCGGAAACCGACGAAGACGTACTGAACCTGCTGGACCGAATCGGCCGCGTGCCGTTGCCGCCATACATTCGCGACGGCCAGATGGTGGATTCCGACCGGGAGACCTACCAGACGGTGTATGCGGAAAAGCCAGGCGCGGTTGCCGCCCCCACCGCCGGCTTGCACTTCACGCCGCAACTGCTGGAGGAGCTGCAAAATGGCGGGATCGAGATCTGCCGCGTCACCCTGCACGTCGGCTTGGGAACCTTCCGCCCGATCACTGCGGCGAAGCTCGACGAGCATCCGATGCACGCGGAGTGGGCCTCGATCGACGCGCCGACCGTCTCCCGCCTGAACGCGATCCGCGCCGCCGGCGGCCGGATCGTCGCCGTGGGTACGACGGCCGTCCGGACGCTGGAGACCGCAACCGCCTCCGGCCAGTTGCAGGCCTGGCAAGGAGAGACGGATCTGTTCATCCGCCCGCCTTACCAGTTTCGTGCGGTAGACGTCCTGCTGACGAATTTCCACCTGCCCAAAAGCACCCTGCTGATTCTGGTGCGCACGTTCGGCGGCGACGGCCTGATCCGCCGCGCGTACGACGAAGCCATTCGCGAGCGTTACCGCTTCTACAGCTACGGCGACGCGATGCTGATCGTGTGAGCTGCCCCGGCAAATTCGCCACCATTACAAATTCCTGGGCTGGAAATCGACACGATCTTGACGCGTTTGTCGGACCATGAGCCGCTGCACGTGAGCCTGGTCAAGACCATTGGCTTGTTGAGCGTGATCGGCGAACGTCAGAGCCTGCAGGCTTCGGCGGACGTCCTCGAATTCGCCATGGCGCCCGCCGCGAACCCCGCCGCCGTCGGGGCGGCACTGAAGGAACTCAAGAAGAAATCGTCGATCGTTTTTCGGCGGCACAGCGACAGCTACGCCCTGTAGGAAGGCAGCGACGTCGACCTGGACGCCGCCGTGCGTGCGGCACGCGGCCGGATCGGGACCAAGGAGTCGTTGCCGCAGCGGTTGTCGCGGCACGCCGCGATTCGGCCCGTGGTCGCACGGCGTCATTCCTTCCAGACGGGATGCCTGCGGTACTTTGAGGTCAAGTTTGCTTCCGTTTCGGTTCCGCCGCAGGAACTGGTCACTCGGCCGGACGCCGACGGAACCGTCGTCATCCTGATTCCCGAAACGCCGGACGAGGAGCGACAGGCTCAAACTCTCGCCAAGTCGGAAGCCCTTCGAGCGCGGGCCGATCGGCTTTTCGGAATTCCCGAATGTGCGGAGGGTCTGATGTCAAAACGTGTCGCCGTCGGGACGTTGGCGGTGAATTCCGCCGGAGAGCTTGGGTTGGAGTATTAGGTAGTTTTTCTTCCGAGGTGTGCGAAGATGACCAAAGCGTCCGGCGGATACGCAATTAAGAGGAAGAAGATGGCCCTCTGCACTCCGTGCGCCACGCGTCGGAAAGCTCGCAGGGTCGCAGATTGCGACGAAGATGTTTGCTGCGAAGAGTGCGACGACACCCTGCACTGTCCAGAATGCGGCAGCACGGAGGTCGACGTGGTTCTGTACGTAGCTCCAACGCTGCATTTTTCCGCAGAGCGCGATCCTGTTGTCGACGACTTCATGTTGACGAGCGGATCGGACGAGTGCATGTGCACTGATTGTGGCCATGAGTGGATCGAGTGATCTTTTTCCGTCTGTCGGGACAGGATGGATCGAGACCGCGTGTGAGAGCATTATGGTTGGGCAAACGAACCTTGCGAGCATCCCCGATCTCCAAATTTCGGAACCACCAATGAACGCCGCGACAAGAACAATCGATCGAGATCGGAGCAGCGTTTGAACTTGTTGCTCGATAGGCTCAGCTCCTAGTCGTCGCACCCCCCTTTGACAACGAGGACTACTTCGCGGTGAAGCCGATGTCCGAGCACCAATGCCCCTTCTGCAATTTGCCGCGCGAACGCGTCTTCCACGAAGGTCACCTCTTCAAGGCAGTGTGGGACGTCTTCCCCGTGTCAACGGGGCACGCGCTACTGATTCCCAATCGACACGTGGCGACGTGGTTCGACGCAAGCCGAGAGGAACAGATCGACCTTATCGGCGGCATCGCGATCGTTCGAGGCATCATCGAGAAACTACATTCGCCCGATGGGTACAACATTGGAGTCAACGTCGGTCAAGCAGCTGGCCAAACCGTGTTCCACCTCCACGTTCAGGTCATCCCTCGGTACAGAGGCGACGTGGTTGACCCTACCGGGGGCGTGCGTCATGTTATTCCGGAACGGGGCAACTATCGCGTCGCAGTCGGCACGGTCGCCCCGGCGTGATGAGTGAGCCGTCCTGATGCCCTCGAACACTCACTGGGCTCGATGGATTTCTCTTTCCTGTTTGCAGTATGCGTGGATTCTGCTATGTCGAGCAAGACGCGACACATTTTGTCCCTGTCCGGCGGCAAGGACAGCACGGCCTTGGCGATCTACATGCGGGATCGCGTGCCCGCGATGGAATACGTCTTCTGCGACACCAAGAAGGAACTCCCGGAGACATACGAGTACCCGGACCGAATCGAGGCGCACCTGGGCAAACCGATCGTCCGCTTGTGCGACGACCGAGGTTTCGACCACTGGCTGAAGATCTACAACGGCTACCTGCCGTCGTCGCGCATGCGGTGGTGTACCAAGGTGTTGAAGATCAAGCCCTTCGAGAAGTACGTCGGCGACGACGAAGTCCAGGTGTACATCGGCATTCGCGCCGACGAGGACCGGACGGCCCTTGCGCGGAAGCGAAAACGGCAACCGAATCGTCCCTTCGTGGATATTTTGGCGGAGGTCTACGACGACGAGGACGATGACCAACCGTGTTTGTTTTGCCAGCACTGAAGGTGACGCATTGACTCGCACCGCCAGAACTCAGCGGCTTCCAGTTGGCACGCAGCAACATGCGGTCAATCACAACGCTCCGAGATACACATTGCTTCGGTGCCAGACGAGAAATCGTTCCCCGATGGTCTTGTTGCGAGGTTGAACCGCGAGGGGTCGCTTTGCCAGCGATTCGAGCGGGAGACCGCCGTCCTGCTGGGCCACGAACACATCGGCGATGCAGATGCGATCTTCGTTGTCTATCCCGATGATGCCCTTGTCGAAGGCCCAGTGGTGCAGCTTGCACAGCGCGATTCCGTTTTCGACTTCGTCCGGGCCGGAAAGTGCGTGCCACTGAACGTGCGCGGCGTCGATGCCGGTCGGCTGACCATTGAGCACCGCATGGAATCCGCAGAACGCACAGCTGTACCGGAAGTTCTCGAGAACATCGATCGTGAACTGTTGATCGCGCTGCCGTCGTCGCCGACTGTCCAGCCGGTCCAGCCCCAAGTCTTCCCGAATGTCGCCGTGCAGTGTTTCCGGCCACCACTCGTGGAGGATCGCATCCACGACGCGTGCCCTTGCGTCCTGAGAACTCCTTAACAAGCGAAACACGTTTGGTCGAAACGCACCATATGATTCCGGATGACGTAGGTCGGAAATCAGAGCAGTCGTACCCGGCGCGTACTCGCGCGTCGTCTTCAGAATCCAGAATGGAGACGATCGTAAATGACTGAAGGGCTGCTCAGGACGTGGTCCGCTTCTTGTCGGTCGTCCCCCGTGCTCGCGAATCAAGAGATCGAGCTTCTTTTCGATCTCGTCGAAATGGAACCGGTTCTCCTCGACGCGGTTGTTCTCGATCCGGGATACCAAGAGAAGCAGCAGAAGCGGCTTCTTGAGCGCAGCGCCGAGGTGTCGCGACCCATGCAGCTTCATGGATCGGATCTGCTCCAACAACTCGACTAATTCTTGAAGATCGTCCGGACTCATGCGCTCTTCGCCACTCGCCGCAGGCAAACGGATCATGGACACGACGCATTCACCAATCTGTGGGCCGCCCCACACGCAACGTCGCCACCGTGGCCAAGATCTACGCCGAACGCGGAATCTGCGTCAACGTTAGGCTGAATCACTTGGTGCGTCCGCCCATGGGTGTAGCTAATTCAACGGCAGCAACCAGCCGCCGTCAAGACAGGCTCGTGACGGGCGAGCGACAACGTGAGGTCCTCACACAGTCCTTGAACGCGGCGCTAGACCGGCTGGCCAAAGCCGGCGCGCTGTGGAAGAACGAGGCCACGGAGGTGTGGAGTTTCGTGGCCGGCACGGGACTCATTTCCGAGATCGAGAAGGTCGTCGCTGAGGAATTGCAGATGGTGCCGGACTACGAGCCGGCCCGACTGCTTCGCTACCACCCGGAAATCCAGGAGGACATTGCGGATCGCATCGGCGATTTCGACCTGGACCCGAACGAGGCGGGAATCGTGCGCAGAATCGGCGTCCGGATCCTGGATATCGCTCACCCGGAAAACGCCATCGAGCCGGTGAATCCGGCCCGCGACGGAGGGCAGGAAGCTTGGCGGTCCGCCTTGATCTACTTGGTCCCCGTGGACACGACGGTCCAATTGGACTATTGGCGCCGGCGGGCTGCCGAGGTTCAGGCCCCGAACGTCTGTTTCGTCTTTCCGCGCGAGGAGGTGCGGCTCGACCAGTCGCGGTTGCGCGAGTTCATCGCGGTGACAAGGGCCTTGGAGAAGAATCCGGCCGGACACATCCACGAAGTGCTCGATTCCCGCTACACGCGGCTGCGCACCGAGTTGCGTCAGCAGTTCGAGCAGGCGTTCGGAAATGCCGGGCTGCGAGCGGGACCGTGGTCGTGCGGGCCGGAGCCCCGGAACAGCCGCTGGCGTTCGAATCATGGAACGAGTTGCCGCCCACGGTCGCAGAAGACCTGGAAAAGCAGTTTTCGCAGCAGATCCGGGTGCGCTGTGGGAGCTACAACGAATGGAAGACGGGAACGCTCGGCGGGGCGATCACGGATGTGGTGAAGCGCGTTCTGAAGTTCGACGAAAGCGTCGAGTACCAGGCCGAATATCTTGGGTTCAAGGATACGTCCCAGCAGGCGGCCATCGTGGACGGGGTGTTGGTTGAAAACGGGCTGCTGCGGCAAGATCCGCTCAGCGGCAAGTGGAACCTGGCCACCGTCGACAAGAACACACCGCTCGAATCGCTGCGCACGGTCTTGACGCACTTCCAGACCGCGGGCGACCGGCCGTTCTCGAAGTTGTTCGCCAAGCTGGTCGAGCCGCCGTTTGGGATTCCCAATGGGATCATCCCGCTGCTGTGCGCCCTGGTCTTCCGCAGCGAAGGGCCACGGATCGTGATCTACAGCGGGGCTTCGGGCCAGCGGGTGAGTGACGCTCGCGTCGCGGACGCACTGGTCGACATGGCCAAGCATCCCGGCAAGTACCAGACGCGGTACACGAAACTGGCGGGGAAACAGCGTATTGTCTTCAAGGCGATTGGCCCCGTGGTGGGCGTCGAGTTTGCCGAGCGACTGGCCGGCGGCGAGGCGTTTTACACGTACTGCGAGCAGGTGCGCAGCAAGCTGAAGGATTGGGTGAACGCACTGCCGGAATCCGCCTTGAAGATCACGGAACTGACGGAGACCCAGCGGAAGCTGCTGCGGACGTTGCGCGGTCCGGTGCCGCCCCAACTGCCGCTGTTGGCGGACGGGCTGGTCGAGTTCGCTGCCGAGGATTCGGGCACCCACGAGGAGCTTGCCGGCACGGGCACGGCGGCCGCTTTCCCGGCGATTGCATCGGCTTGGCGGACGCTGCGCGAGAAGATCGAACGGCACGTCGAGGGCGTCAAGGTGCCGGTGCGGACGGCCGTGCGGACGCTGGTCGGCGAACCGGATTCCGAGGAACCGGTCACGACCTCGAAGTTGGCCGAAGTGATTCGATCGGTCAGCGACGTGGTCGGCGGCCCAGGAAGCCGGTTTCAGCAGATCGCCGATCGGCTGGACCAAGAGGATTACCCCGACCCGGCTGTGGCGCTGCCCGCGGTGCTGTCCGGGAAGCCTCCCGAATCCTTGTTTGCACCCGTCCCTTCGATTACGTCCGTGTGCAAAATGGCCGTTCTGACAGGAACGCTTCCGGACCAGTGCGGTGCGGACCTGCTGGCGGCGCTCAGCAGGACGTATCGCTTGAACGGCGCTGAAGTGCAGCTGTCCGCAAGCTGGCAGGACGCCGAGCGGCTGCGCCTTGCGCCGGCGACGCGACTGGTGGTCTACCGCGAAAATCGGATTGACGAGCAGTTGCACCACACCGGCAGCTATCGGGTGCTGGTGGAGGACAGCTCGCGAGTGCTGCTGCGGGTGGCGCAGCTGGTCGCCAGATGGGTGACCGATTTCCGCTGCCTGCACCAGGCCTTGCCTCTGGCTTTGTTGACGGCCGACCACGGTTTCACGTATGGGCCTCCGCCTGGCCAGGAGACCCAATCGCATCGCCCGCTGAATCCGACGCACCGCTGCGTCGAAATCGAGGGGGCGCCGTCGGCCGGCGAGCTTTCCGATGGCTCGCTCACCTTCTTGGACCAGGAGCGGTTCCACTTGTCCCGAAGCTATGTCGCAGCGCGGGGGCGCTACTTCGGGACGGGCACCGCGTCCGGATGGGCCTTGTCCCACGGCGGGCTACTGCCGGAGGAAGTCATCATCCCGGTCGTGGAGTGGTTCAGCGGGGAACCGTCGCTGCTTTGGCCGGACGTCGCCTTTCCGGACGGCGGAGATGCATCCCATGTGCGTCAGTCGATGATCTTGTTGATTGGGTACTCGACGATGCCCTTGGCGCCGGCCGCTTTGAGCTGGGGGATCAGCGCGCGGACGAGGGACTCGTCCAGGATGGTGTTCACGGCGACCCAATCGGGATCGGACAGGGCGGAGACCGTGGGTTTTTGCAGGGCGGGCAGCAAGACGAGGATCTTGTTCAGGTCCGCGCGCGGGACGTTCATCATCAGCCCGACTTTGCCCTCGGCGTTCAGGCAGGCTTGCAGCATCAGGGCGATGTTGTCCAGTTTCTGCCGGATCCACGGGTCGCCGTACGCCTTCTGATTGGCGATCAGCCGCGTCGTGCTCTGCAGCACCTCGTCAATGATCCGCAGGTTGTTGGCCCGGATCGAGCTGCCGGTCTCGGTGACTTCCACAATGGCGTCGGCCAGGCGCGGCGGCTTGACTTCCGTCGCGCCCCAGGAAAACTCGACCACCGCGTTGACGCCGTGCCGGGCCAGGAAGGCCTTGGTCAAGCCGACGGCTTCGGTCGCGATCCGTTTGCCCTCCAAGTCCTTCACGCTCTGCACCGGCGAATCGTTCGGGACGCAGAGGACCCAACGGACCGGCCGGCGGCTGACTTTGGAGAACAGCAGCTCACAGATCTCGACCACCTGCGCGCCGGTTTCCAGCACCCAGTCGTAACCGGTGATGCCGGCGTCGAGGACTCCTTGCTCGACGTAACGCGCCATCTCCTGGGCGCGAATCAGCAGGCATTCGATCTCCTGGTCGTCGATCGTCGGGTAGTAAGACCGCGACGAGTACGTGATCTTGTAGCCGGCTCGCTGGAACAACTGGGCCGTGGCTTCCTGGAGGCTGCCGGCGGGAATGCCTAGTTTTAAGGCTCGTTCAGCCATGGGGATCATTCTCTTTCCTGGGACGGCCTTTCGGCCGTCGGTTGAAGTCTTGCTGCGAAGACGTGCGAGCACGTTCCAAAGTAGCCATCTCGCTCCGCGAGAGGCTGGCTTTTCATCTCGCGGAGCGAGATGGCTACTTTGACTGTGGCCGCAACCGGGGTCAACCTTTCTTGTACACCGCGGCGGGATCGAAGACGCGCTCGCCAACCACCTCGACTTGCCCCGTGGGCGGGTCGATCTTGCGGAAGAAACAGCTGCGATAGCCCTCGTGGCAGGCCGCGCCGCCGATTTGGTGGACCTTGATCAGCAGCGTGTCCGCGTCGCAGTCAAAATAAACGCTGCGCAGCTCCTGGACGTTGCCGCTCTCTTCCCCTTTGCGCCACAGTTTCCCGCGGCTGCGGCTCCAGTAGCAAACGCGGCCCGTCTGCAGCGTCTCCTCGTAGGCCGTCCGGTTCATGTACGCCAGCATCAACACGTCGCCGCTCGCCTCGTCCTGGGCGATGACGGGGATCAATTCGTGTTTGTCGAAATCGGGACCGTCCATCATCTTTCTCCTTGGAGTGCATCCCCTTGCGTCAGGCAACAGGGGAACGAAGTTCATTCCGGTGGGAACGGATTGAAATCCGTTCTACATTGCCCACGGCCGCTTTACGAACTCGCACGCCGGGCGACCCGCAGCCGGCCGCGAGCCTGGACGACCGCCCGGTCGCGGATCTGCTGTTGCTCGTCGGTCAGGGCGGGTTGCAGCCGCGCCGAGTCGAGTTGTTCCTGGGCGGCCTGTTCGTCGATCTCGTCCGCCGGGACCGTCTGCGCCGTGAGCACCGTGACGTGGTTCCCCACGACTTGGACGAAACCGCCGTCGACGTAGAAACGGCTTACGTTGTCACCCTGCCGCAGCCGCATTTCACCGTATCCCAGCCGGCCGATCAGCGGAGCGTGGTCCAGGCCGATGCCGATCTCGCCGTCGTACAGCGGCAGGACGACGAACTCGGCGGCCTGATCCAGCGCCTTGCGTTCCGGCGTGACGACGGTGCATTGAATCGTTTTTGCCATGTTCACATGACCTCTTAAAAACCGACACGAACGGCCTTTCGTAGCATGGCTCTTCGAGCCGTGCAGATCTGCTTTGGATTCTTGGAAAAACCGCACGGCTCGGAGAGCCATGCTACGGAGCGTTGCGGACGGCACACGGAGTGTGCCTGCTACGCTACGCCAGCCCGGCGCTCATCTTCTTGGCCTGCTCTTCCGCCTGTTCGATCGAGCCGACGTACATGAAGGCCTGTTCGGGCAGGTGGTCCCACTTGCCGTCGCAGAGTTCCTCAAAGCTGCGGATGGTATCCTGCAGCGTGGTAATTTCGCCCTTCTTGCCGGTGAACACTTCCGCGACCAGGAACGGCTGCGACAGGAACCGTTCGATGCGGCGGGCGCGATGCACGACCAGCTTGTCCTCGTCGCTCAACTCGTCCACCCCCAGGATCGCGATGATCTGCTGCAGTTCGCGGTACCGCTGCAGGGTGCGCTGCACGCGGCGAGCCACCTCATAGTGCCGCTGGCCCACGTACTGCGGATCCAGGATGCGGCTGGACGAGGCCAGCGGGTCGATCGCGGGGTAGATGCCTTTTTCGGTAATCGACCGTTCCAGGTAAATGAATGCGTCCAGCTGCCCGAAGGCCGTCGCGGGGGCCGGATCCGTGGGATCGTCGGCCGGCACGTACACGGCTTGCACCGACGTGATGGCCCCGCGCTTGGTCGAGGCGATCCGCTCCTGCAAAGCGCCCATCTCCGTGGCCAGCGTGGGCTGATAACCGACGGCCGAGGGCATGCGGCCCAGCAGCGCCGAGACCTCGCTGCCGGCCTGCGAAAAGCGGAAGATGTTGTCGATGAACAGCAGCGTGTCCTTGCCCGTCGTGTCGCGGAAGTACTCGGCGACCGTCAGCGCGGACAAGGCCACGCGGAGCCGCGCACCGGGCGGTTCGTTCATCTGGCCGAACACCATGCAGGTCTGCTCGATGACCTTGCGGCCCGTGTCGCCGATCTGCGCTTCCTGCATTTCCAGCCACAGGTCCGTGCCCTCGCGCGTCCGCTCGCCGACGCCCGCAAACACGGAGTAACCGCCGTGCGCCGACGCAATGCGGGCGATCAACTCGGTCAGGATCACCGTCTTGCCCAGTCCGGCGCCGCCGAACAGCCCGGCCTTGCCGCCGCGCACGAACGGAGTCAGCAGGTCGATGACCTTGATGCCGGTCTCGAACAACTCGGTGCTGGTCGACAAGTCGTTGACTTTCGGCGCTTCGCGATGGATCGGCCAGTACTGCGCGGCCTTGACCGGGCCGCGCTCGTCGACCGCTTCGCCCAACAGGTTGAACACGCGGCCCAACGTGGCGTCGCCGACGGGGACCGATACCGGCGCGCCCGTGTCCACGCACTCCATGCCGCGGACCATGCCGTCCGTGCTGCCCAGCGCCACGCAACGGACGCGGCCGCCGCCGAGATGTTGCTGGACTTCGCCGGTCAGGTTCAGGCGTACTCCTTTCTGGTCGGTCTGGATCTTGACCGCATTGTAAATCGGCGGGAGCTTGTCTTCGGGATACTCCGCGTCGAACGTCGAACCGATGACCTGGGAGACGCGTCCCACGTTCTTCTCTGCAGTTGCTGTCGTCATTCCTCGTCGATTCCTCGTCTTTGTGTCGTGTGCTTGGGTTGCGGGATTCGGGTTGCGGGTGCATCCCTCGCAAGTGACGGATTGCTCGTGACACCCCTACAGGAGTCCATCGCCTGCAACCAAGTTCTGATCGCTCTCCTCCCTCGTCCTGGACCTCCTATCGTTCACCCCGCACCTCGCATCGCGTATCCCGCATCCCGCATCCCGCATCCCGCCACTAATCGCCCTTCAGCGCTTCGACGCCGCCGATGATTTCCGAAATCTCCTTGGTGATCTGCGATTGGCGGGCCCGATTATAGGCCATCGACAACCGCCGGATCATGCTCGTCGCGTTCTCCGTGGCCGACTTCATGGCCACCATGCGCGAAATCTGCTCGCTCACGCCCGCGTCCAGAAAGCACTGGAACAGCCGCACTCGGAAACTGGCCGGAACGACTTCTTCCAGGATGCTTTCCGCCGAGGGCAGAAATTCGTATTGCAGCCGGGGGCCGTTCAGGTTCTCCTCCGCCTCTTCTTCCTGTTCGCCGGCCAACGAGCCCAAGGGCAGCAAGGTCTCCACAACGGGAAGCTGGCGCGACGCGCTTAGGAACTTGGTGTACACCACGTCAAGGCGGTCGAGCTGTCCCAGCGCGTAGGCGTCCAGATAGCGGTTGGCAATCTCGGCCACATCCACGAACTTGGGCTGATCGTCGAACTTCAGGTAGGCCTCCGCCATCGCGATTTTGCGGAAGCGAAACGCCGAGATGCCGCGTTTCCCGGACACCTCCAGCCGCAGTTCCGCCACTTGAGCCCGCAGCTGCTCGTACTGCGGAAAGGCCAGCCGCAGAACGCCCGCGTTGTATCCGCCGCACAGTCCGCGATTGGCAGTCAGCACCAGCAAGACGCTGCTTTTGACCGCTTCCCGCGGCTCCAGCAGGGGATGCTTCACTTCCAGCCCAGCGCCAGCCAGGTCCTCCGCCAGCCGGCTGATGCGCTCGGTGAACCGTGCCGCCGCCGTGGCGCGGTCCATGGCTTTGCGGAATCGCGCCGTCGCGATCAACTCCATGGTCCGCGTAATTTTGCGGATATTCCCGATGGATTTGCGGCTGCGATCGAGTTTCCGGGCGTTGGCCATGCGTCTTGCTCAGACAATAACGGTGTAGGGTTCGACTTTCCGCACGCGGCGTGCGTCAGGCCGGCCTCTTGGCGGCTGCGTATCGGCTCTTGAATTCCTGGATCGCCGTGCGGATCTGGGCTTCGACCTCGTCGCTGACGTCCTTGCGCTCGTCCAGCGTCTTCCACAGGCCGGGTTTGTGGTCGCGAACAAAACTCAAGAACCCTTCCTCCCAAGCTTGCACTTCGGTGACCGGTACGTCGTCCAAGTACCCTTTCGTGCCGGCATAGATGCTGAGCACCTGGTCGACGACGTGCATCGGCTTGTACTGCGGCTGCTTCAACAACTCGACCATCCGGTAGCCGCGATCGAGCCGCGATTGCGTGGCCGCGTCCAGTTCGGTGCCCAACTGGGCGAACGCTTCCAGTTCGCGGAACGAGGCCAGATCCAGCCGCAGTCCACCGGCCACCTTCTTCATCGCCTTGACCTGGGCCTTGCCGCCCACGCGCGACACCGAGATGCCGGCGTTCATAGCGGGCCGCTGGCCTGCGAAAAACAAGTCCGGCTGGAGATAGATCTGGCCGTCGGTGATGGAAATCACGTTGGTCGGGATGTACGCGGAGACTTCGCCCTCCAGCGTCTCGATGATCGGCAGCGACGTCAAGGAGCCGCCGCCCAGCGCGTCGGACAACTTGGCCGACCGTTCCAGCAGCCGGCTGTGGCAATAGAACACGTCGCCAGGGTAAGCCTCGCGTCCGGGCGGCCGCCGCATCAGCAGCGACAGCTGGCGGTAGGCCACCGCCTGCTTCGACAGATCGTCGTAGATGATCAAGGCGTGCTGGCCGTTGAACATGAAGTGCTCGGCCATCGCCGTGCCCGCGTACGGCGCCACGTACTGCAGGGGCGCCGGCGAACTCGCGCCGGCCACGATCACCGTCGTAAAGTGCATCGCCCCGTGCTTTTCCAACTCGGCGATGACGCCGGCCACGGACGAGTCCTTCTGGCCGATCGCCACGTAGAAGCACTTGACGCCGGATTCCCGCTGGTTGATGATCGTGTCCAGCGCGATGGCGGTCTTGCCGGTGCGGCGGTCGCCGATGATCAACTCGCGCTGTCCGCGCCCGATGGGCGTCATGGCGTCGATGGCCTTGATGCCCGTTTGCAGCGGTTCGCAAACCGGCTGCCGCTGGGACACGCCGGTGGCGATGACTTCGACCGGGCGGTACTCGCGGGCGCCGACCGGACCCTTGCCGTCCAGCGGATTGCCCAGCGGATCCAGCACTCGGCCGATCACCGCCTCGCCCACGGGAACGGACAGCAAGCGGCCCAGGGAGCGCACTTCGTCGCCCGCCGCGATGGCCAGGTAGTCGCCCAAAATGATCACGCCGACGCTGTTCTCTTCCAGGTTGAATGCCTGGCCCTGGACGCCGTTGGGAAACTCGACCATCTCGCCGGACATCACGCCCGACAAGCCGTACACGCGGGCGATCCCGTCACCGGCCTCGAGCACCGTGCCCACTTCGCGGACGTCGATCCGGCTCTCGAACTGCTCGATTTCCTGCTGCAAGACCGACGCGATTTCGTCTGCATTGAATCTCATCTGTGTCCTCACAACCTGCGGCCCGGAAAACGCTTTCCGGACCCACAGACTCACTCTCTCAAGCGCGTGTCTCCGGACGGCGCGAAGCGGTCCAGCGACTCGCGCGCCGCGTGAACCACCAGGTCCACCGCCGACTCCCGCAAGCGTCGCAACTCGTTCGCCACGCTGGCGTCGTAGACCATGTCCCCGACGCGGACCACCATGCCGCCGATCAAGCTCTCGTCATCCCACACGAACAGGTTCACCCGTTTGCCGAGCACCGTCTCCAAACGGCGCGTCACCAACTCGCGGACCTCGGCGCTCAGCGGCGTGGGCGTCCGCACCTGCACGTCCACCCGACCTTCCAACTCATTCAACTGCTGCCGGGCAGCCCGGCGGACGGCCCGCAGGCAATCGAACCGTCCGTGACGGCAGACCACCTTGAGAAACGTCAACAGGGTGCCTGACATACGTCCGGAAAGACTTTTGTCCAGCAGCGACAGCTTGGCTTCAAACGGCACGCGGGGCGAAGCCAGCGTAGCCTCCAGGTTTGGCAGGCGGTCCAGCACGTCGCTGACAAACGAGTCCAGTTCCTCAACCGCCGCAGCCGCCTGGCCGGCCTGGGCGGCGGCGCCCAGCAGCGCCTTGGCGTACACGGCCCCGACGTGCTCTTGTCCCGAATCGAAAACGGTAGCTTGCCGGACGGGTTCGCTCATCAGTGCTGATCCGCTGCGGACTAATTCTGGCTGGGAAATTTCTCCAGGGCCTCGGCGATCAACGCCGTGTGGTCCTGCTCGTCGAGTTCACGGCGCACGATGCGACCGGCCAGCAGCACAGCCATGTCGGCCGCGCGCCGGGCGATCTCCGCCACCGCCGCGTTCTTGGCAACCTGAATGTCCGCGATCGCCCGCTCGCGCTCGCGGTCGGCGCTCGCTTGGGCTTCGCGGCGAATCGCGTCGGCCTCGGCTTCTCCCTCGCGCCGGGCTTGGGTCAGAAGCTCTTGTGCTTCGTGACCTGCCGCGGCCAGCTTCGCCTGATACAAACGCAATTGCTCCGCCGCCTCGTCGGCGCTCCGTCTGGCGCCTTCGATCCGCTCCAGGATGGATCGCTCGCGGCGTTGCAATCCCATCTGAATCGGCCCCCAGGCAAGCTTGGCCAACAAGCCGAGCAGGAGGAGGAACACGGCCAGCGTACACAACGCCATGTCGTACCGCCACTCCGTGGGGTCCTCCAAGCTGGCACCGGCGTTGGCGTGGGTCAGATCGTAAGGGTCATGATGTCCTTGGCCGCCTGTGTGGCCGCCCGAATCCGTCGTCGCGGCATGCGGCTCCTCCGCCGCCTCCAGCGCGGGCTGGGAGCCGGCCTCGCCGGCACCGCGCGCGAGTTCACCCAGGAACAACCCGCCGGCCAACGCCAGCCATGCGCCGGTGACGGCGGCACCCAATCCCCAGAAGGATCGTCGTAACAACACGGTCCCCTCCCGTCCATCCACTTGGCTCGAATCAATACTGCATGCAAATGAACAGCGCGAAGAAGGTAAAACCTTCGATCAAGGCCGCCGCAATGATCATCGCCGTCTGGATGTTGCCGGCGACCTCCGGCTGGCGCGACATGCCTTCATAGGCGGCGCTGGCTAGCTTGCTAATCCCGTAGGCGGCACCGATCACCGTGATCCCCACGCCGAAATACTTGGAGAACAACTCGATGGGCACACCCGCCCCGCCGCCACCCGCGGCGGCCAACGCGGGAACGGCCAGGACCAGCGTCATGCCCAGAGCCCAAAACAGCAACTTGCCAATCTTGTTCACAGAACATTCTCCTTTGCAAACGAGACAACGTCGTATGGCTTGCCCGGCGGGCGCCGCGCTAATGGTGATGGATCGCGGCCCCGATGAACAACGCAGACAGAAACGTGAAGATGTAGGCCTGCAGGAAGGCCACAAACAACTCTAAGCAACTGAACAATGTCGACGCCACGACCGAGATCACCGCCGTCAGGCCCCATTGCCAGACCGGTGCGTCATAATACTGCGCCGCGGCAGTCGCCCCAAACGCCAGCCCCATGATGCCCAACAGCACCAAGTGCCCGGCGACCATGTTGGCTAACAAACGGATGCCCAAGACCAGATGCTTGATGCCCAACCCCAGCAACTCGATGGCCAGCAACATGGGCTTGATGACAATGGCCATCGGCCACGCCAGGCTCATCGAGGGGATCTGGTTGGCAAAAAAGCCCAACGGACCGAACTTCCTCACGCCCCCCACGACCCCAGTCGAAAAGGTGACGAACGCCAAGCCCGTCGTCACGCTGAACGAAGCGGTTGGCGAGCCGACCCAGGGCAACAGTCCGCACAGATTGCAGACCAGGATGAACATGAACATGGTCCACAACAGGGGGACGTACTTGTCGCCGTCGTGCGCGCCAATCGCCGGCCTGGCAATCTGGTCCCTGATGTACAGCAGGAAAATCTCCAGCAGGTTGGCCAGCCGCCCGCGCGGAGGACCGCCCGCGGCGAGCCGCTTCGCCAGACGGCCGAAGATCACCAGCAACACCAAGGCCACAGCGAGTTCGATGACCATGAACTTGGAGATGCAGAAACCCGATTCCGGCTCGTACAAATTCTGCAACTGGCCAAACGGCTGCGGGATCAGGATCTTGCCGCTGAGACGGTCGTTGTAGGCGTTGATCTTGGCCGTGGCCCATTCGCTTCCTTGCATTTTGTAGGCCGCGACATCGCCGGCCTCCTGCCGGATGTCACGCCATGGGGACTCGTGTTCGTGCCGCCAGCGAATGAACCAGCCGCAGACCGGCTGCGATTCTTCCAGGTAGGCCGCGAAAGTCGTCGGTGCCGCATTGGGATTCGCCTGTTTCTCGGCAAGCACCAATTGCCGATACGCCTGCACGGCTTTGTCGTATGACTCCGCCAGCATCTGGTCCAACGGCTTCCCGAAATTCGCGTGGTCGGCCTGCCAAGTCACGAATTGCTGCTGCAGGGCCGGCCAATCAGGAAGGTCGTCAACTCCCTGAGCCACCAGCCCCTTGTGCAGACGTTCAGCCTCCCACAACTGAAACTCCGGATCTAACTGGACCCAAACATCCGGGAAATCCGACTTGCTGCGGCGCACCGATGGCCAGAGGACCTTCGGCACCTCGAAGTAGTAGCAGTCCTTGATGTGCAATACGGGCGATGCCATCGGATCAGGGAACTCTCGATACGCTCTTGTCGCTCGCTTGAGCTGCGGTCAGTCGCAGCAGGAACCATGTCTCCGCAAGGAGCATCAGCAAATAGTACACTAGGATCATCACCAGCGCGCCTGCTTCCACCAGCGGGCCGCCCATCGCCAGCAACACCACGCAGGCAGTCAAGGGGATCCCCGTCCGCAGGATCATGCTCAGCAAGATCCCCGGCACCGCACGGACACCCAGGCCAAACCGTCCCGCCACAATCAGGCCGATCACGGCCCCCCCGCCGCAGACACTGCCTGCCAGCAATGCCGCCAAGATACCTGCTGAACCACTTCGCGCGTAGCCCACGGCGGCAAACAATGGCCAAATCGAGACCGCGACGAGCACCAGCCCCCAGCAGGCTCGGCGTGCATGGGGCGCAGCGGTGGTGGGACGTGTATTCACGGGGCGTTTCCGGTGGTTTACGATTCCTCGCCTCGTTGGTTCTTTTTCTTGACAGACTTGCCCTTGGTTCCGCCAACAACCCCTGTCAGGGTAAGTAAGTGCCAAAAACCCAATAACGGTCCGACCACGACGCCCACTGCCGTGCAGAAAGACGTTCCCCAACGCTCGTCGAGCCAACGGCCGATGACAATAGGCACGACAATCTCTAACCCAATCCCAGTAATCTGGGAGACCCATTGGGCAGCTATCGCCACCGGAGGCCGATCGTCTTTGGGAGCAGTCACGTTGAGAGGAAACGTGTCCTGGGCAGGTGAGGTCGGACGCTCCGGGAAGCCCCGTTCACGTCAGGTGGCGGGCGTCCCAGAATCTTCAGCACATTTCGTGTGCTGATGGCCGCCACTGTATCTGACCGACCTGAGATGGTCAACCGACCCGACTGGGAAAAAGAGGCAATTTTTGGCGGAACGCGGCCGGGCCAAGGTTCCCGTCGCTTCGGAAAGGTCTTCCTGGGCTTGGAAGCCCCGCCTTTTTCGACAAAACCTGGCTTTTCTGAGCCCTACTCGTCGTCGAAGTCGTAGCTGGCGTACCGCCGCCGCCGGCGCGGATGCGGCCGCAGACGCACGCGCGGGCGATCGCCTTCCACGAACCAGAAGCCGGCCAACAAACGATAAAAGGCCAGGATGATGAACGCCCCGGCAGTCGCTACCGCAAATCCCATCGGACTGATGGGAGTCACGCGCCGACCCTCGTAAAAGAACGACAAGATACCGCAGCCGATGACTGTCCCGCCAACCCCCATCGCCAGCGTCGCGATCGCTCCGCCCGGGTCTCGGCCCGGCATGATCGCCTTAGCCAGCAATCCTACCACCGTCCCAAAACCGATCCAGACGAAAACGTCGTTCATCAGCTGCTGGATCGTCTGCAGCACATCCGCGTTGGCATCCAAATCCAGACTCCCCATGCGGCCACAGTCAAATCCGAATTCCCGAATCGTTTTCGAGATGCGCGCACCGCGCGCAGGCGGAACACCGAGGTGCCAATATACCGAGTGCGGTTGAGGATGGCACACCGGCCCATCGTCGTTTAACCGTGACCCAACGGGGAGCGAGTCGGCCGCGCGATCTCCGTTGGGTCGCGGTTAACCGGGCCAATGCCAACCGCGCACGCTATAACCGCTACCGTCGTTATCGACTTACCGCCCGGATGACTTGAATCCGGCCGCAGGCCCTCAAGAAATAAAAAAGCTCCCGGCAGCCACGGTATCCCAGGGGGGCAAAGGATTCCGAACCTGCTCCGGGAGCGATTGGACGATTGACCACCACGGCTTCCTGCGGGTGGCAGCCGATCCGCAGATTCTCCGCCGCCGCGCTTACCGAGATGCGTTGGCCAGCCTCCATGCCGACCTCCGCGCTCGCGTTCCGCAGAGACGCAGCTTGCCGCGCTCCAAATGCAGAACCATCGCGCTCAGCAGCCGAGCATCACCTTGGCTCCGCATGCTGGCAGAGCCGAAAGCCGAGACTCATCCGGGCTCTCGACGTTGCGTTTGCCATTTGCATTACCAACGTGATGGGGCGGAAGATAGGACATTCCCCGTAGCGGGTCAAGAGCGTTTTTTTGCATTTTCCGCGAAAGGTCCGAAGCTGTCTGACAGCAAGAAGGAATAGGGTGGTTTCTCCGCAGGGCCTCCCGTACGCAGCCTCTGCAGTTCGTCGTTCTGGCGAGCCCGTTTCGCCTCCAACTCCTTGGCGGATTCTGCAGCCACTTGCTGCTGGGCGTACACCAGTTCCAGGTACTTCAGCAGTTCCCATTGCGTCGTCAGCCTCTGGGGCTCCAAACTGCGGAGCGGGCATGTAGGCTGTTGACTTTCAAGAACCGGTGCCGCCTGCAACGTAGCCATCACGCTCCGCGTGATGAGTAGCATACTATTGCCTTTCAAGAACCGATACCGCCTGCAACGTAGCCATAAGTACGATTGGGAGGACAATCATGCCGGAGTTGCCCGAAGTCGAGACCATGCGGCGAGGGATTCTGGGCACCGTCGGAGGCCGGGTGACCGACGCGCAGGCCGTCGCCTGCCGCCTGAGGCCGATCCGGATCAGCCCTCGTCCCGCGACGCTCCGCCGCCGCGTCGTCGGCTGCCGAATCGAGGCTGTGGAACGGCTCGGCAAGCGAGTCCTGGTGCGGCTGGACAGCGGCGAGGTATTGGTTTTCGAGCCGCGGATGACGGGCCTGGTTCTGCTGGCCGACCCCCCCGATGCGGAACACCTTCGGTTCCGCCTGCACCTGACCGGCGTCGCGTCCGGGCAAATCCTGTTCTGGGATCGCCGGGGGCTGGGGTCGGTACGCTTGCTGTCGTCCCGGCAACTGCAAACGGAACTCGGTCCGGACAAGCTGGGGCCGGATGCGCTCGACATCACAGCGGCCCAACTGCGGGACCGGCTGCGGGCCAGTCGCCGCGCTGTCAAAGTCGCGCTGCTGGATCAACGCGTCGTCGCAGGGATCGGCAATCTGTACGCCTCCGAAATGCTGCACGTGGCCGGAATCTACCCGGCCAGGCGTTGCGATCGTTTGACCGGGACCGATTGGCAGCGGCTGCACGCCGCGCTGCGACATGTGCTGTCGGCTGCGGTCCGCTGCGAAGGCTCGACCCTGGCCGACGGTACTTATCGCAACGCGCTCAACTACCCCGGCAGCTATCAGAGCCACCACCGCGTCTACGACCGCGCGGGTCAGCCCTGTTTGACCTGCGGCGCCGGACCGATTCGACGGATCGTCCAGGCCCAACGTTCCACGTTCTTCTGCCCGGACTGCCAACGACTGAGAGCAACTGCGTCAGCCGTGCTTTCGCCAGCGGCCCGGAACGACTGACCGACTCGCGGAATTCGTCACCTCAACCCGAAAACAATTCACAGAGCCGCGTCGATGGCCCGCATTTCGGCGTCGGTCACCACAACACAGGGCCGCACTTTGCCCGTCCCCGACCCTCGTGTGGGATCGAGATTCAAATCGAGCACCATGCCGCGTCGAATTCGCGTCATTCCGGCCACCCCTCCAAGGCTTGCCCCGTCAGTCGCCGAAGATCTTCGTCCCCGGCATACTGTTCGGCATACAAGTCGGCCGATTGGCGCAGGCGGCGCTGCGTCAGCTCCCGGCGCAGCCCATCCAATGCCTCGCGCACCAGCGAACTCTTGTCGCGATACCCAAGTAGGGCATATTGGTTCACGAACTCGGCTTGCTCGTCGGTCAAACTGACCTTTGCCTGTTGCATATCGAGCGTCTCGGAGGGGCCTGTTTTTGGGCTTTGATTAGTGACCTTATTTTAGGCCCTGGAAGCTTGGTCGTCAAGAACTAAACCGACCGCTTGCACGATGCCGGAAGACAGACGCCGCAGGGAGGTTTGCGTCTGGACCAACAGCGCCCCGTCGTCGCCGATGCCGACGCAGGTGCCGGCGATGCGCTCCCGTCCGACATTGACAGCGACGGCCCGCCCGGTGAGAACGCACCACGGGCGGCAGGCGTCACTCAACGGTACACGGCCGGCCTTCAGTCGCGTTAGCTCGCGCTCGAACGCCTGTAAAAGGCGAATGAGCACGTCGGTCAACGGCAACGGCTGGCCCGTGGCGTCGGCCAACGAGACGGCTCGCTGGCGCACGTCTTCGGGGGCCTCGGCAAACGAGTTATTGACGTTGACGCCGATCCCGATCACCAGCCGGTCCGGCGGCCGGGCGGGCGACTCGACCAAAATGCCGCACGCTTTGCGCCGGCCCAGCAGGACGTCGTTGGGCCACTTCAGGCCGACTGGCTGGCCCGGCACCAAGGTGGCCAAGGCCTCACAAGCCGCCAGCGCCGCAACCACGGAAACCTGAGGCAGCGCGCCGATGTCCGGCAGCGCGGCGTGTGAATCCAGCAGCAAGGAGAAAGTCAGGGCTCCCGGAGCGGACCACCAGCGATTCACCCCTCGCCCGCGGCCTTGCGTTTGCCGGGAGGCCAGCACCACCAACGGCAGCCGATGTCCGCCCGCGCGAGCCAACTCCAACGCCCAGTCGTTCGTCGAGGGCAGCTCCGGGCGATGAGCGATCTCCGCGGCAAACGTTTCCGCCGCCACCCGCCCCAATTCAAACGGCCCCGTGTCCCCCACGCTGTCGTCCCCCACCGCCACTGCTCCCGAATCTCGCTCCTTCACAGCCACTTTTGCACGTTGCACTTTGCACTCTTCCCCCTTTCCCCTACCGCTGCCGAATCCGTCGCGAAAAATCCACGTCCTCGGCATAGCGCGCCGCCACGCGGTCGATTTTCGCCTGGCTCTTGAGTTTCTCGAACGGCAGCTGGGTGTCAAGCAGGCCCAAGTCATACGCCAGCCGGTCGGCGTAGCCCGGCAGCAGCACGCCGACGTCCAAAGGCACTCGGCCCGGCCGCACGCGGTTGATGTGGGCGACGATGTTCGTGGTACAGTTGTTGGACAGGGCGTCGTAGAACTCAGGCTGTGCCGCCAGCTTGTTGACGCGTGCCAGCACGTCCAGCAACAGCGCACGGGCCAGTTGGGGCGTGGCCCGCGTGCGATACAGATACACGTCGTCCTTGCGATGTTTGGCCCGCAGGCCGACCACGTCGCGTTCATCCGCCAGGACATAGATCAATTCATACTGCCGGAGGGCGCCTTTGAGCGGTGAATACGTCTCGCCCTGCTCGTAACGCGCTTCGACCGACAGCGCCAGGAACTCCTGGTCGTCGAAGCCAAAGCTGAGCATGGTGTGCGCCAACGTGGGCGTATCTTGGAAGGGGACCGTGATGAAATCGACGGTCTTCAACTGGCGAAGATCGAACGATCTGTCGTAGTACCGCACCACGTAGTCGTCGGCGCTCAAGTACTGGCAGTTGCGGACGTTGCGGACCGTCAACACATCGCCTCGCAGTTCGGCCACCGGCAGCACCGCCTGGGCCGGAATCCAGGCGCGGTAGTTCGACGGCGAGATGGCTTTCGTCAACTCCTCGCCCGATAGCACGTCCGCGATGTCGGTGGGTCGCTTCGATCGGCAGCCCGCCGTCACCGCCACCGCCGCTAGCAGCACCAGTCCGGTCCAGCGGTAAACCTGCTTGCAACCGCGCACGTCGCTCCTCCGCCACGTCGATCCAAATTCTCCGCGCAAGAGTAGTACCGATTGCGAAGCCATCTGGCAAGAGAACTTCCGCTGCACCCAGCACGATGGGCGGCCGGCATCATTTTCCACCGCGTGGGGTACTTGCCGTCGGATTTAGAACTTGCCGCTGCGCACCTGGAAATGGGTCGGCTTGCCGAGGCTTTCGCCGCCGCGGCGGACCCACTCGGCGGTCCAGCCGATCATCGTTTCGACGTCCACCCGCACGTTGCCCAGCAGCCGGTGGCCTTCCGTGCCGTTGTTCAGGAATGCCGTCGAGTCTTCCTGGCCGGTGAACCGAACGGGCTTGTTCATCAAGCGGCCGAACTGATCCGCCACGTCGCGCACGCGCAAGAATTCCGGGCCGGCGACGTTGACGATTCGGGGCGGAACCGCGGTGTGCGCCAGTGCGGCCAGCGTCATCGCGTTGGCATCGGCCTGCCAAATCACGTTGAACATGGGGGTCGAAACTTCCACGGGGCGCTCGTGAAAGACGTCCTGGGCGATGTCGGCCAAGATGCCGTAACGCATCTCGGTGGCATAGTTCAATCGCAGCAGCGCCATCGGAATCTGGTAGCGATCGCTGAAATACTGAAACATCCGCTCGCGGCCCAGGACGGTAATCGCGTATTCGCCGACGGGGCCAATTTCGTCGGTTTCCTTCGAGCCGCCGCTGTCCAGCGGCACCAACGGATACACGTTGCCGCTGGAGAAAGCAACGATCCGGCTGTGGCGCAACTTGCGGCAGACCAGCGCCGGGGCGTAACAGTTCATGGCCCAGGTCATCGCCGGATTGCGGCTGGCCCCGAATTTCATGCCCGTCATGAAAATCACGTTGGGCACATCGGGCAATGCTTCCACGCATGCTTCGTCCAGCAAATCCCCGGCGATCGTCTCGACGCCCCAACTTTCCAGCCGCTGTCGAAGGGCAGAATCGGAGAACCGTGACACGCCGATCACGCGCCGAGCCACGCCCGCCTGCTGCGACGCCTGCTTGGCCATCCGCGCCAGCGTCGGACCCATCTTGCCCCCGATGCCCAGGATCAGCAGGTCGCCGTCGAGCGCGGCCAGCGTTTCGATGGCTTGCGGGCTGGGAGAGCTGAGCAATTCTTCCAAGGCTTCTACGGTTTGGGGAGCGTCGGGATTCATCGTGAACTCCAAGTCTTGTTGCGGGACCGCGGCAAATCTTCATCGACGTATGTCGTCCTCGCCGGAGCAGCACGGATTATACCAACCCGCCAGTTGTACGAAACCAGAGGGGCAGGCGAGAAACCCCCGCCGCGAAAACAAGGCCGCCTTTCGGCCAAAGCCGGGCTTCCCCGGAGCCGCCGTGCCGGCAACAGCGGTTGAAGGAACGGCGACCGAACGCATAGAATCACGCGTGGGGCTGCCTGGACGGACGGGCAAAGCCGCAAAACTTGGAAATCGTCGTGGGGAAACCCGGTGACATGGCGACAGCACAGGTGGCAATTGTGGGTCGGCCGAACGTGGGCAAGTCCAGCATCCTCAACTGGCTGGCCGGCAGGCGATTGGCAATCGTCGATGACATGGCCGGCGTCACGCGCGACCGCATGACGTACGAGATGGAACACGAAGAGCGCCGATTCGAACTGGTGGACACGGGCGGCATCGGCATCCACGATGTCGACGATCTGACCCAGGAAATCGAGCAGCAAATCGAATACGCCTTGGCCGCGGCGGACCTGGTGATGTTCGTCGTCGATGCCCGCGACGGACTCGTGCCGCTGGATCAGGAGATCGCGCAGCGGTTGCGATCGCTCAAGAAGCCGGTGCTCCTGGTCGCCAACAAAGTGGACAGCGAGAAACTCGATCCGCAAGCTGACGAGTTCTATCGCTTGGGGGCGGACGAGGTCATCCGGGTCAGCACGCTGCAGAACCGCAACCGCGCCGCGCTGCTGGAAGCCCTGGTCCAGCGGTTGCCGGAAGCAAGCGCCGAGTCCGAACAGGAACCGGTCATGAAAATGGCCATCGTCGGCCGCCGCAACGTGGGCAAGAGCACGTTCATCAACGCGCTGGTCAACAGCCCGCGGATGATCGTCAGCGAAGTGCCCGGCACGACGCGCGACAGCGTCGACGTCGGGTTCGAGCTGGACGGCAAGACGTTCGTGGCCATCGACACGCCGGGAGTCCGCAAACGCAAAAGCATCCGCCGCGACGTCGAGTTTTACGGCCTGCACCGCGCCCAGCGGAGCATCCGCCGGGCCGACGTGGTGCTGATGTTCTTCGACGCCCGAGAGACCATCAGTACCGTCGACCGGCAGTTGGTCCATTACATCGAAGAAAACCACAAGCCGTGCTTGTTCGTCGTCAACAAATGGGACCTGTTGGCCGACAAACACGCCACGGGGGAATGGGCGGAATACCTCAACGAGACCTTTCCCACGATGGCCTACGCGCCCATCGCGTTCATCACGGCCCAGACCGGCAAGAACGTCAAGAAGCTGGTCAACCACGCGCAGATGCTGTTCAAGCAATCGCTCCAGCGGTTGGGGACCGGCGAGTTGAACCGGCTGGTCAAACGGGCCTTGGAACTGCACCCGCCGCCGATGTCTCGCACGCGGCGGCCCAAGGTCTATTACGCGACGCAAACAGCGGTCCAGCCGCCGACGATTGTGCTGATGTGCAACGAGCCCAAGGCGTTCTCGTCCAGTTACCGCCGCTACTTCTTGGCCGTCCTGCGGGACAACGTCGAATTCGCGGAAGTGCCGATCCGCTTGTTTTTCGACAAGAGAGAGACCGAACCGCGGCGGTCCAAGACCGACGCCTGATCCGAGTTGCCGGCCATCCCACGCGTTTTGAAGTCGCGCGTCCCGTGTGATTCTATCGAAAACCCCGTACAATGGGCCGTTTCGATGCTATCCTTACCACCGGAACGTGCAAACCGGCCATTGAATCGGCCTGCGGCGGAAATCGCCGGGTTAACACCATTGGAACAATCGTCGCAAAGTCGCTATATTTCTTGTCTTTCCCAAGCTGCGCTATTAATATCGCATAATAGAAAGGTCGGTCAGTAACTGCGCTGCCGGCTGCGGACCGGTTTTGCGCGGCGGATTGGGTAAGTCTGCCGTGCGGACCCGCACCGAAGGCCAATCAATCCAGCGGTTCCGAACAGTGAGGTGACGATAATGGCTCGGCGACGATTCCTGGTGTCCGTGCTGTCCTTCTGTGCCGTGGCGGCGTTTGCCGCGCCGGTCGCGTACGCCCAGGTAGGCAATGGTGTCGTAGTGGATGCGGACGGGGTGCTCCGGACACGCGTGTTTCCCGATCCCACCGGCATGTTGACCCGCCAGCGATTGGCGGCGGCCCAGGCGGCTCTGGCGCCCGATTTGGCTCGGCCCAGCAAGCTTCGCAAGGTGTCGCTCACCCGTCTGGAAGCCGTGGTCGCCGAGCGTCTGGCTTCGGGGCAAGGGCTCACGGACGAGATGCGTTACCTGGCCGGGCTGACTCGCCTGCGGAACGTGTTCTTCTATCCGGAAATCGGAGACATCGTGATCGCAGGCACGGCCGAAGGCTTCATGACCAACACTGCCGGGCGCCCGGTTGGGATGCACACAGGGCGAGCGGTGCTGGAATTGCAGGATTTGGTCGTCGCCTTGCGGGCGTTTCCGCCCAGCGGCAAGCGTGCCGGCGCCTTCGTCGTCTCGATCGACCCGACCCAGGAGGGCTTGGCCAAGATGCGGCAATTCCTGGTTGACATCACGGGCCGTGTCACGCCGGCGGATGACCAGCGCATCGCGATGGGGCTGAAGGAGAACCTCGGCCTGCAACATGTTCGCATCGAGGGCATTCCGCGCACGACGCACTTCGCCCAAGTCATGGTCGAGGCGGATTACCGCATGAAGTTAATCGGGATCGGCCTGGAAAGCCCGCCGGTGCGGATTCCCAGCTACGTGTCGAGGGCCAATCCGCGCAACATCGCCAGGAACGCGTTGCAGCGGTGGTATTTCACGCCCAACTACGACTGCGTCCGCGTGAGCGAAGACGAACTGGCGCTGGCCCTGGAAGGCGAAGGCGTCCAACTGCTGAGTGAAGACCAGCTCGTACAGGCCAACGGCGTGCGGGCCGCTGCGGCCACGGTGGACCGCGCCAGCCACGAGTTTGTGAGCACCTTTACGACAAAGTACGCGGAATTGGCAGCCAGGGAGCCGGTGTACGCCCAGCTGCGCAACCTGATCGACCTATCGATTGCCGCCGCGTTTATCCAGCAACAGGATTACTACGGCAAAGCCGCGTGGACGATGGAAGTGCTGGGCAGCGAAGACCGTTTCCCCGTGGAAACGTACCCGGAACCCAAACAAGTCGAAACGGCCGTCAATGCCGTGTGGAAGGGCAACACGCTAATGACCCCCGTGGGCGGCGGCGTCCGCATTGAACCCCTGCTCGCGCTGGCCTCCGACCGCATCAAGCCCGACGAGAAGGGCGAGCTGAAAAACCTCCACGGGCAGATTCAGATCCAGGCTCTGCCCAAAGAACAGTGGTGGTGGGATTGACCGTCCCAGTCCATCATCCCGGTCCGACACAACCAACCCGGATTCCTTGCGGAAGCCGGGTTTTTTCGTTGAGTATCCCTGCCGCGAGCGTAGGGGGGGCGGGGGCCGGGTCGTAGGACGCCAGCCCGAGGCTCTCGACGGCGAGCGTCGAGGATTCTGCGAATAAGCGGGGAAACACGATTCCTATAGAGTCCATTGGTCGCTCTGGCGGCTACAATGTCAGTTTGTCCGCGAGGGAAGGGGAAAAGACGGTAAACCCAAGAAACGGAGAGGTGTTCCCATGCGCATCGCCATCTGCCTGTTCGCGCTGTTGTCTCTTGTGACTCCCGCCTTCGGGGCCGACGAGGTTGTCGGCAAGCGCCCGTATGAGATGGATTGGGCCAACCGGTTCCAGGACGATCACCCGCCGCTGGTGGATTTCGAGAACCTGGACGGGTGGACGGTGAAAGCCGAAAACTCTGCGGCCAGCATCATCCGCACTCGCGAGCAACAACTGTGGGACAAGCACGTCGCCAAGTTCACTTATCGAGCGACCGGCACGGCACCGAAATACCTGATCTCGCCGCGGGAGCCGGTGAAGATCTCGCAGCCGTTCGACGCGGTGAGCCTGTGGGTGTACGGGAACAACTGGTCGTACGCCCGCGACCCCAGCACGCCGATGGTCTCGATCACTGCAAGATTCCTCGACTCGCAGGGACGCGCAGTGAACGTGCCGCTGACCACGGTGACGTGGAAGGAGTGGCACCTGTGCAGCCGCCGGCTGGCCCCCGATCAGATCGCGATGGTCAAGGACGGTGCGAGCTTCGTGGGGCTGGACATCGGCAACGGGCGGAACAAGGAAGACCGCGTGCTGTTCTTTGACAACCTGGCGGTCTTCACCGAGCAGTTCCCACCGCTGGCGTTCGCGCCGCGGCCGGAGCGCGGGATCGCGATGTTTCCCGGCCAGGGAAGCGGGACCAACACCGGGCCCGGCAAGCTGCCGTTCCCGAACCGGCCGGAGACGATTTTGCCCGACAACCTTGTCCAGGACTTCCAGACGACCGTCAAGCAAGAGCACGGCCAACAAGTAGGCCGTGCCACAGACCCCGCCCAAGACTCCAAGACCACCGGGACGAGCTTCGTCTTCAAGTATGCCGGCAGCGACGGGACGCTCACGTACACCCTGACACCGGAAACCGGCACCTGGTCGGACGTCACGGCGCGTTGGGGCCAAGGCCCGGCGATCCGGCCGCTTGTGGACGGCGGGGTGCGGCTCGCGGTCGACGGCCAAGCAGTCGCGCCGGAAAAGCTCGAACCGCTGGGGACGAAGTTGGAGAGTCGGACGGTCGTTTCGAAGTGGAAGGCGAGCGCGGCGGGCGTCTCGGCCGAGGTCACGTACACCTTCCGCCTGTGGAACAAGTCGCTGGTGATCGACACGGTCGCGCCGGGAGGGAATGTGGCGGAGGTGCGTTACGGACATGCCGAAGGACTCGACAACCCGCGCCTGGTGACCAACCCCTTCTACCACTACGGTTATCAGGCGACGGACCGTCCGGCGGTCGCGGTCAGCGGCCCGGCGGACCAGCCGCTGTTCCTCACGGGCAACACCGACTGGTACCTCTCGAATGCCTCCGTTCCTTTCTCGGTGAATGCGATCAACGAAGGCCGCACGAGCTACCAGGGCGGCGTGCGGTACGTGCACAAGACCGACGGGAAACGGAATGATTGCTTCGAGCGGTTCTTCGTCACGCTCTCGCCGCGATACGAGGAAGTGCTGCCCACGCTGCCCAACCCCAAGTCGCCGTACATGCACGTCGCCGGGACGCACGTTTGGCGGGCGCACGGCGCGGGCAACCGCGAGAACGACGCAGCGCACTGGACCAACATCTGGCGCCACGGGATGCGCCAGTGCGTGATCACCGACCACGAAACGGGCTGGCGCGACGGCGGCGAGAGTTTTACCTTCCGCACCAGACCCGCGCCGGGCAAGGGCGGCGATCAGGGGCAGTTTGACTATGCCCGCGTGATGCAGGACAAGCTCGGTTTCGTCTACGGCCCGTACAACAACTTCACCGATTTCGCGCCGGTCAACGAATTCTGGAGCTTCGACATGATCAGCCGCACGCCCGACAACCAGCTGCAGGGCGCGTGGATGCGTTGTTACGCCCCCAAGCCCGCGCGGGCCGTGGAGTACTGCGCCAAGCTGGCGCCGATCATCCAGGACAAGTTCCACTTCAGCACGGCGTACTGCGACGTCCACACCGCCGTCGCCCCGTGGGACCGGGTGGACTACGACCGCCGCGTGCCGGGCGCGGGGACCTTCGCCGCCACGTTCTACAGCTACGGCGAGATCATGCTGCACCAGAAGAACGCCTGGAAAGGACCGGTGTATTCCGAGGGCAACCACCACTTCTACTACAGCGGCCTGACGGACGGCAACTACGCCCAGGACCGCGGCTACGACATCCCCAATCACCCCTGGCTGGTGGACCTGGACCTGCGGAAGATGCACGATTTGAATTGCAACTTCGGGATGGGCGCCGAGAGCATGTTCTACGGCGAGAACAACCCTGCGGCGGGACCGGAGGACAAGGACACGTATACCGACCGTTTCCTGGCCGCCACGGTCGCCTTCGGACATCCCGGGTTCCTGTGCAGCGGCGGCATGGACAAGACGCTGCGCGGATACTACATGATCCAGCAACTGGCGGCCAATTACACGCAGTCGCCGGTCAAGCGCATCGGCTACCTGGACGAGTCGGGCAAGCTGCTGGACACCTCGGCGGCGGTTGCCTCGGGAGCCTACCAGCGCAACCAGATCGTCACCGAGTACGCCAACGGCACGCTGACGATGGTCAACGGCAACAAGACCGAGCGAATGAAGTGGGCGGGCTGCGACCTTCCGCCCAATGGCTACAGCGGCTGGACGCAGGACAATCGCTCGGCGCGGGTCTCTGACCCCGGCGGAACGGCCGACCGCAGGTCTCCCGGAAATCAGGAGACCAGCGGTCGCCTCGATGGCTCGGTCGGGAAAGCGGCCACGGCGCTCGTCTTCGTCGCCAGTACGGACTCCGGTCCCGGCACGCCCCGCTACGACTACTGTATCTCGCCCGCCTACACCTACATCGATGGCCGAGGGACCTTCACGCGACTGGACCACGCCGCCTCGGCTGGTATCGGCATCTGCCGCACCGCCGGCCCTGGGCAGTGGGAGATCATTCCGTATCAGGGTGCGGAGTGCGGGTTCAAGCTGCCCCGGGCCACCGCCGTGGCCCTGGACAAGGACGGCAAGGAGATGGGACCGGCGGAGTTGCGCGTGTCGCGGGGACTGACCTATGTCTCGCCGGTGAAGGACGCCTTCAGCTACCTGCTGACCGCCGCGACGGAGGAGCCACAGGTCCCCGCCCCGCAGTCGGAGCTGCGCGACCGAGTCATCGCGGGAGAGACGATCCCAGTGAAACTGGGGCAAGAGCACGCGGTCGAGATTCCGGGGGACGCCAAGCCGGGGCAGCAGATCTGGCAGCAACTGGAAGGGCAATGGTTCGATTTCACTGTCGTGCCGCTGGCGGAGGTTGAGCCGGCGCTGGTGGGCGACATCCTGAAACTGCGTCTGCGCAGCAATCTCGCGCAGAAGGAGTCGTACCGGGTCGAGGTGCTTGGCGAGAGCAAAGCGGCGGAACTGAGTCCCGATCGGCCGGCGGAGGTGGCGTTCGATCTCGGCCCGCCGACCGAGGAGGGTGCCGAACCGTTGGCGATCACGCTCACCGCCGGCAGGCTCACGCAGCAGATCGAACGGGGGCTGCGAACCGTGCGCGCGCCGCTGATCGTCATACCGCTGCCGGCGCATTATGACACGGGCATGTGCCTGCGCGGCGTCCGGGAGACGAACGACTTCGGCAACACGCTCGGTCACGTCGTTCCGCGGTCCGCCACGTGCGGTGAGGTCTCCAAGGAGGCCCTCTTCATGCACCCGCCGTACGAGGGCGCCGTGGGCTACAGCTTTGCGATGTACGCCGCAGTGACCCTGCCGAAAGACCAGCCCGCCGCGTTCCGCGCGGTCGTGGGCAAGGCCGACGGCAGCGACCTTGGCGACGGGATCCTGTACAAGCTGGCCGTGGTGGACGCCTCCGGGGCCAAGGCCGTCGTCGCCGAGAAGACCGTGCGGCGGCACGAGTGGGTGCCGATCGAGGCCGACCTGTCGAAGTGGGCCGGGCAGCGCGTGCGGCTGCAGCTGATCTCGGATGTGGGCACGCAGGACAATTCCTCGGGCGACTGGGCTTGCTGGGCCGAGATGCGGATTGAGAGTCTGCAGCCGGTGCTGCAGCGGACGCTGGAGCCCAGCGGACCGGCCTACCGGCGCGAGCCGCCGCCGCTGCCCTTGGCGGGAGTGACCGTGGCCGAACTGCGCAAGGCCACCAGCGGCCGGCTGCACTACGACGGCAACGGGTTTTCCGGCAGCGGCCAGTACGGCTGCTATGCGGTGCTCAACGGGCTGAACATGGGCTTCATGACCCCGGCGGGCGGCGACGAGGTGAAGGGAATCTGGGCCACCGATGTGACGATGCCGCTGACGCCCCAGGCCATTGCGACCGTCGGACGGCACAACACGCTGGCCGTGGCCAACCCAAACCTGGATTATTTCAAGATCCGGCGGTTCTGGATCGAACTGGAACTGGCCGATGGCCGGAGGATCTCCAGCGACATCGCCGCCGCGACCTTTACCCAGCCCCCAAGCTGGCCGCACGCTCAGGGTGTGCTCGTGCCGCATGGCCGAGACATTACGGTGGACCTGTGGTTCAAGGCCAGCCCGTAGGCGCTTGGGTATCCCTACGAAGCGATGGATTATATGCCCATCATTTGGGGTGGAAATGGAAGGCTCTGCCGGGCCAAGGGCAGTTCACGGGCAGCTGGCCCCCCTCCGATAGAGTATTTTTTGCCCCACGAGCCTTAGTCGTAGAGTAGCCGTCTGTTCGGTAACGTTCCCGGAAGTTACAATTCACATGGTTATGTCTCGTAATCCTGTTTTCCTTATTTTTTCGAGAGGTGTTCTATGCAACCCGGAC
>CAZAQY010000005.1:0-93878 GCA_964486845.1 uncultured Pirellulaceae bacterium | reverse complement strand
GGTTTTCGGTCAAGATCAGTTTCTTGACTGGAACATTTCTCCTAAAGTGCAATTGATCGTGACCGTCTCGCCGCTGACGGTGATACCGCCCTGTAATTCGAGCTGGGCGCCGTCGGCCACGGTAGTTTCGCCGGCGGTCGAACCCAGCGCCTGGGCGTGCCGGACGTTCAGTTGCCCGGCACTCACTGCGGTGGTCCCGTCGTAGGTGTTGGCTCCGTTGAACATCATGCGTCCGGAGCCGGACTTGATCAGTCCGCCGTTGGCGATGGTGGCGCTGACGGCCAGGTCCGGGTCCGCCCCGCCGTTGGCTACGGTAAAGGCGCGCGTCCCGCCCAAGAGGTCGACGCGGGCGTTGTTCGGCGTCCCGCCGGCAAAGGCGATATTGGCGGTCGTGCCCGACGCGTTGGCGGTCACATTGCCGCCGAGCCGCAGCGTGGCACCGGACGTGCCGGCATTCAAGTTGATCGTGGTCCCGGCCATGCTCAGGCCGCCGGCGCCGATGTCCAGCACCCCGCCGCCACCGCCGACCGTCAGGGCACCGCCGGTGTGCGTCAGGGCGTTGGTGGCCCACGTCGATGGGCTGTTGATGTTGAACACTGCGCCGCCGGAGACGGTGGTCGTGCCGCTGATGGTGATCGTCTGCCCCGCACCGCCGGTGTTGGTATCGCCACTCGACTTGGTAAACGTCGCGATCCTTTCTGCCTTGCCGTTGAAGTTCACGGTGCCGCCGGACTGGGTGATCGTGTTGGTGTCGGGCACCTGGTGGTTCTGGCTCCACTGGAGCGTGCCGCCGGAGACCGCCAGATTTCCGCCCACGGCATCGACGGCGGCCGTCTTGTTCAGCGCGAGCACACCGCCGGAGACGGTGGTGAGGCCGGTATGGCTGTTGGCGTTCGTGCCGGACAGCGCCAGCGTACCGGCGGCGGATTTGGTGAGCGCGAGGTTGCCGCTTACCACGCCCGCGTACGTCGAAGCGGCAGCGTTGTTCACGGTGAGCGTCGAGGCCGTGGTGGAACTATTCGTGACCGTCATGACCATCGAAGTGCCCAGGGACACCAACCCCGAAACCGTCTGGTTCAGGCCGTTCAGATCGAAAGTGGCCGAGGCCACATTGCTCGTGTTGCCGATTCGCAAGACGCTGCCCGTGGGCAGGCGGTCGTCGCCCCCGTCCAGTTTCACCAGGCCCACCACCACGTCGGTGTTGCCGCCGTAGGTATTGGCGCCGCTGAGCACCGTGGCGCCGCCACCGTCGGCATTGCGGACGGCGAACGTGAAGGTGCTGGGCCCGTCGTCGATGACGCCGGACACCGTGAGCGTCTGGCCGGCCCCGTTGGCGCCGACACGGGTGCCGTCGGCGGCCAGCAGGATGTCGCCTGCCCACGTATTGGCCCCGCTCTGGCTCTGCAGGGCCCCGATGTTGTTCCCCCCGCTGCCGCTGATCGTCAAGCTCTCGCCGGAGACCGTGATCCCGCCAGCCAACTCAAGTCGGGCATTGTTGGCTACGGTGGTGCCCGCGTCCGTGCTTCCCAGCGCCGTGTCGTGAGAAACGCGGAGCACGCCGGCCTGGACCGAGGTCGGACCCTGGTAGGTGTTCGGCCCGGAGAGCGTAAGCGTATTCCCGCCGGTGACTTTTGTCAGACCGCCTGTGCCGGAAATGACGCCGGCGAAGGCGCCTTGCCCGATGGTCACGTTGGCGTCGGCCGCGTTGTGATAGCGGGTCACAATCGCGTCGTTCGCAGCGCCGCTCAGGTCTTGGATGGTCACGTCCGTCTCACCTGCCGCGAGGTCTTGCACCAGCCGCAGCGTGACCGCGCCGCCGCCGTCCAGCGGTGCCGACGCGTACGTGCCGCCGTTCACCACGATCGGGCCGCTGTACGCGGGATACGCGGCCAAAGCACCGGCGATCGAGGCGAAGGCGTCGATCCCCACGTAAGCCGTCTGGTAGCCGGCCAACTCCGCGTCGCCGTCGACCATCGCCGGGGAGGTCCACTGGTCGTTGACGTACAGGGTGCCGGGCGTGCCGTTGGCCGAGACCAGCACCACGTCGTTGCCGTCGCCGCCGTTGTGGAAGATGTGGAACGTCGAACTGCCGATGGTGACGGTCTGGCCGTCCGTCAGGCCGGAGGACGGGCCGGTCGTGGCCCCCGCGCTGGTCTTGCTGATGATCTTCACTACCTTGCCCGCGGTCGGCGGCGTGGCGCCGCCGAGGAGCGCCAGCGTGGCGTCGGTGACGTCCACGCTGCCGCTGACCACCACCTGGTCAAAGTCCGTGCCGGCCGCGTCGTAGGGACTGTGTACTTCGATCTGCACCGTCCCGGTTGGCGCGAAGTCGCCGTTGATCGTAAGAATGCCGGGACTCAGGCCGGGCGCGACGGCGCCGTCGCCCGAAACGTTGCCGGCGATCGTGCCCGTGCCGCCCAAGGTGCCGGGACTGCTCACCTCGACGTCCCCCCATCCCGTTCCCGATCCCGAAACATTGTTCACCAGCAGCGTGCCGGCCTGGACCGTCGTATCCCCGATGTACGTATTGGCAGCGGTCAGGGTCAGTGTGCCGGCGCCCAACTTGATCAAGCTGTTGTCGGACGGCAGGGCAAAGGTCCCCAGGGCGGCGCTGTACAGATCGGATATCGTCGATCCGCTCAACGCGCTGCTGAAAAACGCGAGATCATCGATGCGGCCGCGATAGTCCGAGGCGATCACCATGTTGTTGATCGGCCCCAGGTCCATCGTGGAACCCGTGGTGGACGTCAGCAGCGTGCCATTCAGGTAGATCCCGCTGAAGTCCGTGCCGCCGTTCTTGACGAAGACCCAGTTGTTCCACTGCCCTTCGAACTGGTTGTCATTGGTCGTGAGATAGCTGAGGCGCATGTTGCCGCCGCAGCACGGCCCGTAGCCCGAGTCCCAATACACCCGGCGGTCACTCCAGGGCAGGTGCGTGAAGGCGACACGGTTGGTGCCGTTCATGGCTTGAAACGTGACGTTGGCCCGCGGTTGCTGAGCCGGATCGCCGAAGACCCACAGCGACAGGGTGACGGCGTTATCGGTCCCGACCGAATTGAACGCCCCCGCAGCGGCGCTGGCGACGTTCACCGATCCGCCGGACGTGACGTCCAGAGAGAAATCGCCCGCAGTTGCCGTGCGGCCTGCGCCAAAGCCGGCGGCGCCCGTGAGGGAGCCCGTATTGACGTTTCCGGAGGAATCGGCGGCCGACGCTCCAGAACCCTCGTTGAACTGCCAGAATGCCAGCGGGTCGAGCGAACTCAGGCCGAACACGTCACTGCCCAGGATCAAGTCCGCATGGCTTGGATAGGCGGCCGTTCCGAACCCGCCGATGGCGCCATGGATCACGGTGTTGCCGTCACCATCCACGCTCAACTTGGACATCCGCAGATCGACGTCGGCGTCGATGGCCAGCGTGTCGACGAAGGCGGTGCCGGGGTCATCGACGGACGCCACGCGGATCTCGCCCAGGCTGTCGCCGGCGGCAACAACGCTGCTGTCAGCCGCGATGGTGTTATTGCCCCGCAGGTTGACCAGCGCTCCGAGGTGCCCCGCCGCGCCGGTGCCGTCCAGCGTGATCGCCTCGCCGCTGATCGTCACCGGGCCGCTGATGTCCTGCAGCCCCAACGTGGCGCCCGCGGCCACGCTCGTCCCTGCAGAGGCGGCTCCAAGGGCCGTGTTGCTGCCGGCCACCAACGTGCCTTGATCGACCGACGTCTGCCCTTGAAAGGAATTGTTCCCCGCCAGCGTCAGGGTGCCGGTGCCGGTCTTGGTCAGCGTCGAGGTGTCCGGGGACGGCAACGAGAATTGGGCGAACAAGCTGGCCGGAGCCTGGCCGGGATAAGGTAGCAGGCGCACCGCGTGGCCGGGCAGTCCCAGGCCGTTGTCCGCCAGCAGCGAGACGGTGAAATTCGACAGCCGGTCATAGCAGCAGTCGAGCCGCTGCCACACGCGCAGTTCGCCCAACTCGTAAGTTGCACCCAGGTCGAGCGTGTACGACGGAGTCGGCGAGGTGCCGATCCGATCCCAGGTGTTGGCCCCGCTGTCCAGGACGTCGTTGTACGGCGCGCTGCTCGCGCCATGACCGCCCGAGCCTGTCTCGGCCTCGAAACTCTCGCCGGTGATTTCGTTGGTGCTCAGGGTGGCTGTCTGGTCCGGCGTCACTCCCGCCTGGAACGCTTCGATCTCGCCGATGTGCAATTCGCGGCTGGCTCCCGTAGAATTCGCCGCGACGCGCACGAAACGGGCCGCGGCTGCGGCCAGGGGACTGATGTTCCCGTTGATGGTCGTGCTGGCCGGACCGTCGATGGTCAACTCGGCTTGCGACACGCGGACCGCGCCGTCGAGGAACAGGTTGTCGGCGGTGGCCAAGAGCGTTGTCTTGCCGAAGGCCTGGACCGTGCCGGCGACATGATTGTCGCCGCTCACGTTTTGAATCGTGGCCGCAGTCGCCGCGCTCAGGTCGCCGGCGCTGATTACTTCGCCGGCCGGCAGGGTGATGTTGTTCTGCAAGCCGAGCGTGGCCCCGGCGGCCACCGTCGTGCCTTCGGCGGCGTCCCCCAGCGCCGTGTTGCTCGCCGCCACCAAGGTGCCCTGATTGAGGAGGGTCCGGCCAGCATAGGAGTTGTTGCCGCTCAGCGTGAGTGTTCCTGTCCCGGTCTTGGTCAGGGCCGGCACGAGCCACATGTCCGCTTTGGAGGCGTTGGGCACTTGCGCGGGGTAGACCCCGTTCCACACCACGGCGCCAGGCAGGCCGGAACCGTCGTCGGCCAAGAGCGAGACGGTGATGTTCTGCAGGCGCTCCCAGCAGCAATCGCTCCGCTGCCAGACACGGATGCGGTCCACCCGCGTGGTCGCATTCAGATCGATGACCATCTCGTTGCTGGCGCTGTTGTTCAGCGTAAACGTGGCGGCACCGCCATCGATGGCGTTATTGACCAGCGCATCGCCGGCGCCGTGGGCGATCGAGCCGACATAGGATTCGAACGTCGCGCCCGCAATCTCATTCGTGCTCAGCCCTGTACTGTTGTCCGGCGTGACGCCCGCGCCAAACGCTTCGATCTCGCCGATGTGCAGCGCCGTGGCCGCGTTGTTCCGCACGCGGATGAACCGCCCCAAGGGCAAGACGCCCAGCAAATCGCCCGTGATGACGGTGCCGGCAGCCCCGTCCACCGCCAGCGGAGCTTGCGACATGTCGACATCGCCGTCGACGGACAAGTTGCCGGCGTCGGACTGGAAAGTGGCCCCGGTGCCGGCCAGCCGGCTCGATCCGGCGACGTGGTTGTCTCCGCCGAGGTTCTGGAGCTTGGCGGGAGCAGCCGCCAGCACGTCGCCGAACGTGAAGGATTCCGCGGCGGGCAGCGTGATCCCGCCCGTCAGGGCCAAGGTTGTGCCGCCCGCCACCGTGGTGCCAAGTCCGCCGGCGTCGCCCAGCGCATTGTTGTGCCCGGCGATCAGCGTGCCTTGGTCGATCCGTGTCTGGCCCAGATACGAGTTGTTCCCGTTCAGAGTCAGCGTGCCCGTGCCTGTCTTGGTCAAGGTCTGCGCGGTGGCCCGGGTGAAGTCGAAGTCGGCCCGCGAGTAGGAGGGGACCTGCCCCGGATAGTTCGCCTGCCACACGGTCGCGCCCGGCATGCCGGAGCCGTTGTCGGCCAGCAGGGAGACTGTGAAGTTCTGCAAGCGATCCGCGCAGCAGTCGCCCCGCTGCCATACGCGGATGCGGTCGACCTGGGTGATCGCGTTCAGGTCGATCACCATTTCGTTGCCGGCGCCCGCGAGCAAGGTGAACGTCTCGGCTCCGGTGTTTATCACATTGTCGACCAGCGCCGACGTGGCCCCGTGCTGAACCGAACCGTAGTGCGATTCGTACGTGGTGCCGGTGAGGTCGTTCGCGCTCAAACCGGCGCTGTTGTCGGGCGTCACACCGGCCCCGAAGGCCTCGATCTCGCCGATGTGCAGTTGGTTCAGCCCGTTGTTCCGCACGCGGATGAACCGGCCGACGGGCAGGGTGCCGGCCAGATCGCCGTTGACCACGGTATCTCCCGACCCGGCGACGGTAAGCTGCGACCCGACCATGTCCACGTCGCCGTCGAGGATCAATTGTCCCGCGTCGGACTGCAGCACGGCGCTGGTCCCGCCCAAGCGAATCGGTCCGGCCACGTGGTTGATGCCGCTGATGTTGCGGAGCGCCGCCGCGGTCCCGAAGGCCAGGTTGCCCAGCGTCAGCGACTCACCGGCCGGCAGCGTAATGCCGCCCTGCAGCGCGAGCGTGGCCCCGGCGGCGACCGTGGTGCCGGAGGTCGTCGTGCCCAGGGCGTGGGACGCCGCCGCGATCAGTGTCCCTTCCAGGACCCGCGTCTCGCCTACGTGGGCGTTGTTGCCGCTGAGCGTCAGCGTGCCGGCGCCGAGCTTGACGACGTCGTTGCCGCCCGCGGCTGCGTCATAGTGCGCCTGAATGCGGTCGGCGCCGAGCGCCGTACTGTAGACCGCCACTTCACTCATCCGGCCGTCGACGGTATTGAACAAATTCATCTGACTGAACAAGTTCGCGCCCGTCGTCAACATCGTCGTGGCGACCAAGCTGCCGTTCTTGTAGAAGCGGGCATTGTCGGTGATCAGCGTGTTGTCGAAGGTGTACACGAAGTGGTGCCACTGGCCCACCTGCAACGTGTTGGCCGGAATCAGGGACGGCTCAAATCGGTTGCTCGTACCGCAGCAGTTGTTCCCCGTGTAGACTGCCCCAGTAGCCGTTGTGTGAAACGACCAATAGTTCCAGCCCTGCCCGACGCCTTGGTTGTAGTTCGTGAGCGTATCCGGATTGATCCAGAACTCGACGCTGAACCGGCTTTGGACGCCGCCGGCGTAGAGGGCCGCCTGCATGGTCCCGCCGGCGAAATCCACCGCTCTGCTGCTGGCGTCGGCGACCAGTGGGCCCGCCAGGCCGTAGGTTAAGCCGGATGCCGAATACGCGCCGTTGTTGTGGCCGGTGGCGTCAATGGCCGTGGTCCCGCTGGCGTCGTTCAGACGCCAGTAGTTGATGGGCGAGTCACTCAGCACGACCGTCGCGTACGGCGACGAGTTGATGGTGCCGGTGATGTTTGCCTTGCCACTGCCACCAAAGTTTAGGTCGCCGGCAGCGATCGTGATCGGGCCAGTCAAGTTCAACGTGCCGTTCGGTTGGACGACGCTGATCGCAGCGTTGCTGGCGATGAGGCCGGCGGAAATCGTGTTGCTGGCGACGTCCGACTGGACGATCCCGCCCAGTGCCAGCGTGCCGTTCTGCAGGGTGTACGAGCCGGTGGAGTTATCGAAGGCCACGGCGGCGATGGTGTAGGTCGCGCCGCCCAGGTCCACCGCGCCGGAATTCACGTTCTGGAAGACGGCTACTTCGTTCGTGGCATCGGGGATGTTCGCGTCGCCGAGCCAGTTGACGGGGTTGCTCCATTGCCAGTCGCCCGCGTCGCCGTCCCAGATCACCGGCGTGGCCGAAGCCGCCGCGACATGGTACGCGACCTGCTGCGGCGTGAGGGCCTTGTTGTAGAGGGCCATCTCGTCCAGCCAACCGTTGCCAAAACGGCCGGCCATGTCGTCCCGGCCGATTTCCACGGTGACCGTCGAGTTCGCCGCGCGGTTGGTGGCGTTGAGCGCGTTGTTGGTCACCACCGGCACTCCGTCGAAATACATCCGGCCGACATCGGTCGTCGCATCGTACGCCATCGCGTAATGGTGCCAATCCGTGATGGCCGCGCCGGGATCGTGCGTGCCGATGGGACGGTAGCCGCCGCCCCCGTCGATCACGTACGCGCTCCAACTCGTCGCGCCGCCGTTGGGATGCAGGATGAAGCCGTTGTTCGCCCGGCCGGCTGCGAACCAGCCGGAGCTGTTCCAGGTGGCCGTCGCGGACTTGACCCAGAACTCGATGGAAAAACTCTTGGCCATCGGCACGTTCGGGGCCGTCGCGTAGTCGCTGGCGCCCGTCGCCGGATCGAACCGCACGGAAGTGCTCGCGCCCGGCACCGCGCCGGATTCGCCGAACGTGGGATCGCCGTAGTACGTGCCCAGTTGGGCCCCGGCCAGCGGCGCCGAGTCGATCAACGTGGTGCTGCCCGCCGGCTCGTCCATCCGCCACAACGCCACCGGTTCGTCGGCCAACACCGCCATCGAGTACAGCGTGTTGGCGAACCCCTGCGCCGCGGCAAAGTGATTGGAGATCTGCTCGGTGGTCAGCGCCGCGGGGTAGATCGCCATGTCGTCCAGCCAGCCGTTGCCAAAGCGATCAGCCGCGTCGTCGCGCCCGATCTCCACGGTGACCGTCGCGGTCGCCGCGCGGCTCGTGGCGTAAGCCCGGTTCGTCACGACCGGCTTCCCGTCGAAGTGCATCACCCCCAGGTCCGTGGCGGCGTTGTAGGTCAGCGCGTAATGATGCCAACCGGTGATCGCCGCGCCGGGATCGTGGGTGCCGATGTGGTGGTAGCCGCCGGACCCGTCCAGCACGTGGGCCGACCAAGTGGTCGCGCCTTCATTGGGATGCATGATGAAGCCGTTGGCGGCGCGCTCCGTCGCGAACCAGCCGGACTCGTTCCAGGTCGGCGCGGCCGACTTGGCCCACCACTCGATGGTAAAGCTCTGGGTGATCGGGAAGTTCGTGACGGTGGCATAGTCGTTGACCGTGTCGGTCGGATCGAACCGCACCGAGGCGGTGCCCGTGGCGTGGGCGGCCGGCTGAGCGAAGGTCGGGTTGCCGTAGTACGTCCCATTTTGGACGCCGCCGCCGGGCGCCGAGTCGATCAGCGTGCCGCCGCCGATCTCATCCATCTGCCAGAAGCCGGTGGGGTTGTCGGCCAACACCGCGGCAGCGTAGGTCAGCAGTTGACGCGGCTCCAACGGTTCCAGGAGCAACGCGCGGCGCCGGGCGTTCCTCTGCCGGCGAATCATCAAGCGGCTTTCGGAACGGCTTTGTGCGACGTATTCCAAACGCGAGCGGATGCGGCGAGTGGACATGAATCACTCCTCCCAAACAATGCAGCGACAATGACACAGTTCGATGAATCGCTTCGCGAACGCGGCCCCACGCCTCCCTTCGCTGACGCGTCGGGCTGGTCTTGGCGTGACGCCCTCAAGTAGCCATCACGCTCCGCGTGATGATTGCAGACAAGAACGGAACGGTCAGTGATTCGCCCGGCCGTCGCCGTGCGACACGAACGCGCGCATGACGATCGGGCGGAATCGTCCCGCCACACTTCTTGGCTCGATCGGCGCGCCGCCTGCCCCAGGCTGTGGCGAGGCCGCCGAGGTGCCCCGATCACGGCGAACTCACGACAGACCAACGACGCGCTTGAACGCGCTTGAAAAGGAGGGCCAACACGTCTACCTGCTTCTCTGCCTGCCATCTCGACTGCCCGCTTGCCCATTCAACTCCGGTGCAAGCCGCGAGCTTAGGTGGGACGAGATGCACGCCTCCCGTTCCGCGCCCTCCTGTCTACACAATTTCGGGGACCTGTCAAGCAGGGGTTGATAGATAAATGTGGTAAAATACACCCGGAGCGAATGACTCACGGCACCGCGTCTTCACCCACCACCAGAGAAGCCCGGCCCTTCTGAGAAAGCCGGGCTTCTGAAGAGGGTCATTGGTCACTGGTCACTGGTCATTGGTCATTTGTCAGTGGTTCTTCGGCGGCGGCCAACTGGGCGAACCAGGTGTCCAGATCGCGTTCGAAACGTTCCAGGCGATGGCGGCGCGGGACGCGGGCTTGCACCGCCTCGTCGCTAGACCGGACCGTCGCGGCCGCCAGCACGCCCGTGTCCTGCGACTCCAGCAACAGCGAACCCGACTCCTCGCTGCCGCCTCGCTCCAGATCGGCGAAGACGTCGTCCAGACGGGATGCGAGATCCGGGATGCGGGATACGGGATCGGCGCCCCAGGACGAAGACTCGAGCCGAGACGCCGACAGCATCGGCGCCATCAGGCCGGAATCCGTGTGCTCGTATCCCAGCAAGTGCCCGATCTCGTGCAGCAACACGTGCATCAGGTCCAGGCCGCCACTCGTCACTTGTCCCGGGTCATTTGTCATTCGTCCGTCGTCAAGCGACCAATGACCAGTGACCAGTGACCAATGACCAGTGACCAGTGACGAATGACCAGTGACCAATGACCGATCACCGATCACCGACCATCCCCAGCCCGCCGCGTCGTTGTCGATGCGGATGTCGTTCGTCGTGGTCACGGCCAGGCCCAGGGTCGAGCCGCTCAGTTGCCCCACGCCGACGTGCAGGTCCGACAGCACCGCCCGCTGGGCCGGCGTCAAGTCCACTGCCGACCACCGCGCGGCCGCTTCCGCCACCAGCGGCGCCAGCATCGCGTCGTCGATCGTCACTCCGCCGTGGGCCGGCGCCGGCGCGATCCCTTCTGCCAGCAACGGATTGATGGCACCGGGCAGAGTGCCCGACGAAATCTCGATCCCCGACACGACCCAGTTAAAGTTCTGGCCGCCCCGGTCCACGAACTGGATGTTCAGGATGTTGTCCGGGCCGGGGTTGCCGCCTGAAAAGTTGAGCACCGTGACCGCACCCGCAGCGAGCAGCGCCACGTCCTGCGTCCCACTGCCTTCGACCGTGACGCTGAAGTTGTCGTAGGTGTACTGATATCCCCCCGTGCCGAGCGGATTGGCCAGGTACACCCGGACGTTGTAGCTGCCCGGCCCCACTTGCACCTGGAACGTCGCGTTGCTGCCCGTGTGCAAGTCCCGGTTCAAGTCGCTCCAGCCCGTGTTGGGCCGGTCCACCGCCGCCACCCGCGTCGACCAGCCGTAGCCTCGCGTCGCACTGAAAATGTCCCGCGGTCCCACGTGCGTGAAGCCCGGCTGCGTGTACGTCGCCGAGGACCCCATGTCGAACCGCAGCACGGTGGCCGCGGTCTGCGCCGGCTGGTACTCCTGCGCCGGGGGAGAACTTGGGTCGGTCAGGTTCCGCCCCAACACCTCCTGCGCCGTGATCGTCGCCGTCACGTTGCCGCTGCCGCCCGTCCCCGACGGACGCCGGATCTGGAAGCTGAAGCGACCGCCCGTCACCTGCACCTGCACGCCCTGGTATGTGGTGCTCTGATCCTGCGCCGGGTCGATCGTCCCCAGCGTCGTGGCCACCGTCACCATGGCCCCGTCCGGCAAGTACCCGTCCTCGCCCGCGGTGGCGGCAATCGTCCCTGTGTACGTATCCACCGTCGTCCCGTTCGCATCCAGCGGATCGGCCGGACCGTTGATTTGGATCTCGTCCCCTTGGGCCGGCGCCGGCCGCACCCGCAACGCGCTCAGCACCCAGTGCGGGTCCACTCCGCCCGCGTCCCGCAACCGCACGTCCAGTTGCGGTGCGATCCGCGGGTCCGGATCGGCCGGGACGTTGACGACAAAGCTGGACGACGTCCATTGCCCCGCCGTTGTGTTGACCGTAGTCTGCAAGATCCCTTCTGCGATCACCTGCACCTGATCGTGATAGAACGGCGACGTGTCCCCGATCACCGTGTTGACGATGTAGTTGTCCGCCGCCGGCAGGTCGATCAGGAACTCCGAGTCGTATCCGTAGTGCCCGTCCCGCAGCAGCGCGTCGGGGCCGCCGCGGTCGAAACTGGCCAGCGGCAGGGCCGTCGGCGGCGTGGGCGCCGCGTTCCAGCCCAAGGCGTTGGTCGTGGTCAGGTCGTAGGTCTGCGTCAACGGCACGCCCACGTAGTCTTCGGGCGGCGTCCCCGGATAGTCCGCCGCTGTGACCGCACTGCCCGCGTTGAAGTCCAGCAGTCGCGTGCTGGGCAGCACGTACTCCTGCGTGTGGGTGCCCCGGTACATGCCAAACGCATCTTCGGGCAAGACTCTGCCGGCGCCCTCGGCCGGCACGATGTGCTGCCCCGGCGCTGGATCGACCGTGATGAAAACCGGCCCGGTGCTCGTCGGCCGCCGCAGATCGAAGGTGAAATCACCGTTAGAATTCGAGTACACCTGCGTATAGGTGCGGTACATGTCCTGGTCCGTCGCCGTAATCGTGCCCAGGTTCGACGCCGTCACGTCGCTCGAGGGGTCCGAAGGCTCGAAGTACTCGTTCTTGTTGCTCGCCCGCACCGTCAGCAACGCATCGAGAGGCGCGCCCGACCCGGTGTAGGTGTCCACCGTCAGACCGTCAGCGGGCAGCGCGCCGGCGGCCGGGGGAACGACCGTGATCACCTTCACGTTCTCGATCGGGCGGACATCCATGCCAAGGATGACGGTGGCTGGATTGGTCTCTGCCCCCGGCACCGGATTGGGGAGGTCCCGGATCTGGACATACAGCAGGCCGCTGGTCCCGACCTGTACTTCGAACCGCACCGTCGTGTACTCCGTGACGTCCGCTTGCGTGCTGACGACCTTGGTCTGGTCGAAGAGCGGATTGCCGGCGTTCCCCGGATCGTACGCCCGGAACTGCTGCCAATCGTGCGGATGCACCCAGTCACCTGTCGCAATCGAGACTTGGTACGTCGTGTTGGTATCCACTTCGACCTGGAACGTCCGCACGGTGTCCAACTGGACCATGTGCCCGTCCCACAGCAGCAAATCGACCGTAGGGTGCGGCGCCGGATAGCCTTCCGGCCGCTCGAACGACTCCATCGGTGCGTCCCAGCCGTAGGTGTTCGACGGGGTCTTGACCAGTTCCGGGGCCACAGGCACGTAGTTCGGCGCCGTGCAACCGTGGAACCCGTTGAAGTCGAACCGGAACCCCGAGGATCGGAATTTCAAAACGACGTCGTTGCCGTCGCCGCCCACGTACGAAATGACGGCTCTCAAGCCGGTTCCCCGGAAATTGCTGTCGTAAACCCCGCCCTCGGGGAGATTGTTGAAGCCGCGGTCCCCGTCGCCTAACGTGACGGCGTCGGTGCCGTCGTTGTCGATGATGACGAATTCGTCGCCGGCCGACGGCAGGAAGGTACCGGGCGTCTGCAGAACGGCGCCGTCCAGGATGGTCACCGGGCCATTGACCCGGAGTTGGTCGTACTTGCTGCCCGCCTCGCGCCCTTCAATGTCGACCACGTAGTTCGATTTGGTCTGGAAGGTGGCTCCGCCGGTGGTCAAACGCCCCGGATTGGCGCCCTGCGGGTCGGGAATGATCCCCGGCGAGACGGTCGAGCCGAGCCGCGCAGTGACCAGACCCTCGACGCGGCCGTAGCCTTGGAGCGTTTGCCCGTTGGCCAAGGCGATCGCGTTGCTGTTCAAGCCCAGCACGTCCAGCACGGCTCCCGCCCGGACGGTGATCAGCGTCGAGGCGGGGATGTTGTTGACCGAAGCGGCCGCCAGGGCCAACGTGCCGGCCTGGATGTCGGTCTCGCCGGTGTACGTGTTCGTCGCAGTGCCGCTGAGCGTCAGGGTGCCCGTGCCGGTCTTGGTCAAGGCGACCACCTCGACTTGGTCCTCTCGCGCCTTTTCCTCGTCCCCGTTGGTGATCCTGCCGGTGAACGTCGAGTCGTCTCCGCTGGCCGCGTTGACGGTCAGCGTGGAAGTCCCCACCGCGGTGTTCGTAATGCTGTGATGTCGATCGCCGATGCTGATGAGCTTGCCCACGGTTTCATCGTACCCGTTCAGATCGAAGACCCCGTTGTCGCCCACCGTGCCGGAGGTGAAGGTAACAGCGGCGGCGTCCGGAATCTGATCCGAGGCGCCCAACCGCAGGGTATCCGTGCCGTTGCTGTCGCCGATCGTGATGTTGCCTCCCAGGGCGTTGACGCCGGGAGTCTTGTTCAGGACGAGCGTTCCCCCGGTGACGGTGGTGGTCCCGGTGAACGTATTGGGAGAATTGCCGCCGAGCGACTGAATTCCGTCGCCCATCTTGGTGAGCGACAACGGGCCGGCGCCGGTCCCGTCTTGCATGACGCCCAAGAAGGAACCCGGAAGGTCACCGCCATAGCCCAGCGTCAGCGTGGCGCCGGTATCGGAGTTATTGGTCACTAGCCCGACGCCATTCAGGGTGTCGAAGGTCTCGTTCTTCCCGTTCAACAGGAACGTTGCACCCGCCCTGACTTCGACGTCCGCAAATTCCGAAATCTGGTCCCTCTCGAGCAGCTTCAGGACTGCCGCATTCGTACCGTCGCCGACGATCACGACGTGCGAGGAAACCGCGATTCGGACATTCGGGTATGCGGGGGGCGCCTTGTTCAATGCGAGCGTGCCGTTTTCCACGTACGTCTGGCCGGTGTAGCTGTTGTCGCTCCCCGCACCAACACCACTGAGCGTCTGCGTGCCGGTGCCCGTCTTGGTCAGGGCCAACTTGTGGGAAGGATCGCTAGTGCCGTCTTGAATATTCCCCAAGAAATTGCCGTCGCCATTGTCCAAGCCGATCGTCAGCGTGGCGGTTCCCGCCGCGGTGCTCATGACTCGACCGCTACCGCTGCCCTCCAGGGCCCCGATGCCTTCGCTGATCCCGTTCAAATCGAAGTACCCGTTGACGGTCACCCTGTCGTCGGGAATCACGCCAGCCGCGCCGACCTTGAGCCTGCCGCTGCTGATCAACGTCCCGCCGGTGTAGTTGTTCACATCGGTCGGACTGGTGTTCGACAGAACCAGGATGCCCACGTCAGCCAGAGTCAACGGACCGGTGCCTGTGACCTGGCCGCTGACGGTTAGCGTCTGGGCGGCCGTGGGGCTGATCTTGCTTCCACTGTCCAGCGTGATCTTGCCGGTCCACGTGTTTTGACCGCTCACGCCGAAGTCTGCGGTGGTCGTCAGGGTGCCGGCGAGCGTGTTCAAGTCCTCGGCGAAACTCAGCCCCGTCCCGTGGATCTGCAGGGTCGCGACCGACGAGACCGAGGTCGTTCCGTCGCTCGTGCCCAGCGAGGTGCTGCTTAGGACTCTCAAGACTCCACGTTGCACCTGCGTCGCACCAGTATAGGCATTGGCCCCGGACAGGGTGACCGTGCTGGTGGTCGTCTTGTTCAGGCCCACGCCGCCAGCCAGCTTCGCGCTTACGGTCCCGTATTGCAGATCAAAGGCGTTCGAGCTGGTGATCTGGCCAGGTGTCGCATTGGTATCCGCGATCGTGCCGCCGGTCAGGGTCAGCGTGTTCAGGCTGCACGCCCTGCCGTTGATGTCGAACGTCCCTGTCGAGGTCTGCGTGAAGGTTCCCGCCGTCGTCAGGTCGTTGGCGACCAACTGCAGCGTGCCCGTCCCGCTATGCCTGACCGCGTTGAAGCTCGCCGCGCCGCTGTCCAGCATCTGCGTACCGCTGCCGTCGAACGTTACCGTCCCGGAATTGTGCGTGAAGGCACCCCCGCTGGCGCTGAAATTGCCAGCTACGGTAAAGCTGCTGCCGCTGCCTGGAGCGGTGAAGCTGCCGCCCGAGAGCGTGAAGTTGCCGTTCACATCCAGATTGGCGCCGGCCTGGAATGTGCCGGCAGCCTGACTGAAGCCGCTGGCCCCGACAGTCAGATTTCTCAGGGCATTCTGGGTGATCGTGCCCGAATAGTTTGCCACGGACATGCCGGCGACATTTGACGTGGCGTCGATCGTGGCGTTGGAGTTGCTACCCGAGGTGGACTTGTACGACCGGGTGGTGTCGAATACGGCCACGTCAAGGCTGGTGGGCACGCGAGCGTGTCCGTTCGACAGGTCGATCCAATTCGCTGCCACGTTCCAGTTGCCAGACGAACTCGCGATCCACAGCATATCGGCCAACAGCCGGCGGTCTTCGAGAGGTTCAAAGAGCAACGCCCGGCGGGCGACGGTGCTCACCTGCTTGGCGGCGCGCCGTTTCGAGCGGTTTTCCGCGCAGGACTCCAATCTACATCGAATGCGGCGAAGGGACATAAGCGAGTTCTCCTGAACAACCCTACGATGACGACACGAATTGATGGATTACTGTGCAAACGCGGACAGAGGAGGAAGAACCAACCGAAGCGACCGGACAAACCCAACCATCCAGCGGAGTCGGCTACTTCCCTTTTGTCGCATACAGGCGAATGCCCATGTTAACGTCTGGCAGTTCTGCTTCAATCGGTGGTGACGAATTCTTACAAGTCTGTGTCGATAGCGCTTTTCGACACGCAAAACGTCAAGCCTGCAAGACGACGCCGCGTTGGCATTGGGCTCAAGCCCCTCCCAGCCGGTTCTCCGCTTCTTGCGCCCAGGGGCTGTCGGGGGCCAGGTCCAAGAACTCCCGCCAATGGTTCTCGGCTGCCTCCCGCCGGCCCAGCTCGTCCAGGGTGCGGGCCAGATGGAAGTGGACGTCGGGGAAGTCGGGATGGTACTTGAGCGCGCCCTGGAAGGCGGAAATCGCCAGTTCCGGCTGGCCGAGTTCGGCCAGCACACAGCCCAGATTGGCGCGAGCCTCGACATAGTTCTCGTCCAATTCGATGGCCATGTAGTAGCGCTCTCGAGCCCCGGCCAGATCGCCCAGGCGGTACATCAACTCGGCCAACTGAAAGCAGACCTCCGGGTTCGGGCCGCCGGCCGACGCCGCCACGCGGTACATCTCCAGGGCGTCTTCCAGGCGGCCTTCGTCTTCCAGGTGCGCCGCCATCGCCTGGGCTTCTTCCGAGGTGGGCGGCGGGGTCCGTTCGGCGATGTGCTCCTCGAACGACAAGGTTGGGGCGGCAAGCGACGCCGTTTCCGGAGACTCGGCCAGATTCTCAAACGCTTCGAAATCGAACCGCATCTGACCGCCGGGCTCGATCAAGCCTTCGCCCTGCCGCAGCAGCAACTGGCGCCCCTCGACGATCACCGACAGTTGGGCCAGCGGCCGCTCGACTTCCGGTACGAAACGAGACAGGTCGGCGAGTTTCTTTTCGATCGCCACCGGGGAAATGCCCGCCGCCAGCAACTGGGCCAGCCGCCGCGCCGTGGCCACCTCCTGGAAATCGAAATAGGGCAATCGGCGGACCTCGCGCGCCGGTACGATCAGGCCCCGCCGGTGCCAGCGGCGAATCGTCGCCACGGAGACGTCCAGCAGGTCGGCCAGCATCGCCGGCGTGTACAACCGGCGCACGTTCTGTTCGCTTTCCATCAGGCCCAGACGCTGCCACAGCTGCGTTTCGCCGATGATTTCGATCTGGCCTTCCGCAGCGGCCTGTCGCATCGCCTCGCCCACCAGGTCCTCGGCGTCGCTGAGCGGCAGTTCATCTGCGCCGATCACAATCAGGTCTGCGTCCGGATACGGCTTGTCCACCGGAGTGCCGCCCTGCTGCCGGACCAGCTGTTGCGCTTCACGCTTGGTCACTCCTCCCAGCTTGCCCAAGAAAGCGACTCGCCGTCCAGCCAGCGGCTGGGCATTTGGATTTGCGCCAGGAGCCATTGCGGTGTTCCTCTTGGTCCGACTATCTCACTTCGGCGAACCGTGGGCGTCAGTCCACGGGTATCTTTGACGTTAGCCAGCGGACCATGGAAGAAAACCGGTGGGCTGGCGCCCATCGTTCGCCGGGATCGCCGTCAGTGTCGTAGACGGTCCGGCTTGTGTCAATCAACGGTTTCTGGCAAGATTGCACGCGGGTGTCGGTCCGGCCTTGATCGTAGGGTTGCGGATTGCTGCCAGTGCTGGCGGTTGGCACCAGGCCATGCGTGCCCAGAAGTTGGGGCGTCTTGGTTCGTTTCCGGATGCGGGAAGTTACGGAAATCCGCATTTTTCGCTATATTACCCGCCTTCGCTACGAATATGATTCTGGCTGATCCCGAGCGAGAAGGTCGATTGATGAATAGAACCAAGCCTAAAGGTCGCGCCGCAGCGGCGCCGACAGGACCGAGACCGGCGGATTCCCAAGTCGCGGCAGATCATACCGGGCGAGCCGTTCGGGAGACGATCGAATCGATCGCGGTGGCGGTCATTTTGGCGTTCTTGTTCCGAGCCTTTGTGGCCGAGGCCTTTGTGATTCCTACCGGCTCGATGGCGCCCACCTTGCAGGGCCGCCACATGGATGTCACGTGCGCGAAGTGCGGCTGCCCCTATCGCAGTGGCGCCAGCGGAGAGAACGAAGGTCTGCGTGAGGTGGTGGCGACGACCTGTCCCGTCTGTCGGTACACGATGAAATTGGACAAGCAGAAGGATCCGAATCAGGCCTCGTTCAACGGCGACCGCATCCTGGTGAGCAAGTTCACGTACGAGGTCAGCGACCCGAAACGCTGGGACGTGATCGTCTTTAAGTTTCCGGGCAACGCCAAGCAGAATTACATCAAGCGTCTGATCGGTCTGCCCAACGAGACGGTCTGGATTCGCCACGGCGACATTTATGTCGGCTCCGATCCCGGCGGGGGGGAGTCGGCCGAGGATTTCCGCATCGCTCGAAAACCGCCTCACAAGGTCAAGGCGATGCTGCAAATGGTCGACGACACGCGGTATCGGGCGGCGGAGTTGAGCGAAGCGGGCTGGCCGGAGCGTTGGCAAGATCGGGCCAAGTCAGGCGCGTCCGGCTGGCGGCCCCAGGCCGACGGACGCGGATTCGAGACGGCTGCCGCGTCCGGCGGCGAGTCCTGGCTGCGCTACCGGCACATCGTACCGTGGGCGGGGGACTGGGAGGACCTGGCGGAAAGCGGCCGGCGGCGACGGGCCGAGGGCACGTTGCAGGGGCAGTTGATCACCGACTACTACACCTACAACGACAACGCGGAAGTCTCCCGCCACGATGCTTCGGCATGGTCCCGCGGCAGCGAACGGGACGGCCATCGATCCGCGGATCCCAAAGCGGCGGGCCAGCATTGGGTGGGCGATCTGGCCCTGGAATGCTACAACGTCGAAGTCCAGGGGGACCAAGGCGCGGTGCTGCTAGACCTGGTCGAAGGCGGCGTTCACTACCGTTGCCGCATCGACGTGGCCAGCGGCCAGGCGGTGCTGTCGATCGACGGCGGCCAGCGGGCCTTCGCGGGCGACGACGGCGCACCCCTCCCGCATCCCCAGGCCGCCACAGGACTCCGCGGGCCGGGCTCGTACGACTTGCGGTTCTCGAACTGCGACGACCAGCTGCTGCTGTGGGTGAACGACAGCCTGGTCGAGTTCGACGGGCCGACCACCTACGTGCCGGAGTGGAACGTGAAACCGAAGTGGAGCCCGCAGGACCCGGCGGACCTGGAGCCCGCGGGACTGGGCGCCGAGGGCGTCGCGCTGCGGGTCGAACGCCTGCGCGTGCTCCGCGACGTCTACTACGTGGCCGTCTCGTACAAGATGTTTCCCGCAGAAGATGACTACGACGATCTCTTGTACGCCGGCACGCGCGATGAGTACATCGCGGGGGTGTTCGCCGATCCCAAGTCCTGGGCCACGACGCCGCTGTTCGACGCCCGCCGCGAAGACGTCCGTTTCCAACTGGGCGACGACGAGTTCTTTCCTTGCGGAGACAACAGCCCGCAAAGCCGCGATGCACGAGTTTGGTCGCAGTACGGCCACGTGGACCATCCGCATCCGGATCCGTTCGTGCGCCGCGATTTGTTGACGGGAAAAGCCCTCTTGATCTACTGGCCGCACGCCTGGCGACGGCCGATTCCCATGCTGCCGAATTTCCGCCGCATGGGACTGATTCGCTAAGCAGCCATCACGCTCCGCGCGATGACCGCAAACCGAAACGGAAGCGTTCTTGATCCACGGGTCGCAAGGCAAGGAGGTCAAGCCATGGGAATTCCGGAGGCACAGAAGAAGGCCGCCACAACCGGCGTCGGCGTCGCTTCAGAACGGGCCGAGAGAATTCTGGAAGTGCAGGGCCTGGTCAAGATCTACGGCCGCCGGCGGGTGGTCGATGGAGTCGATTTTCACGTCGAGGGCGGCGAGATCGTCGGCCTGCTGGGCCCCAACGGCGCCGGCAAGACAACCAGCTTTCGCATGACCTGCGGGATGATCGAGCCCAACGAGGGCAAGGTGTTCCTGAACGGCCAGGACGTCACCGACTGGCCGATGTACCGGCGCGCCCGCGACGGCGGCATGGGGTACTTGGCGCAGGAATCGAGCGTCTTTCGCAAGCTGAGCGTCCAGCACAACCTGCTGGCCATGATGGAACTGCTGGGCATGAGCCGTGCCGACCGCCGGGCGCGGTGCGACCAGTTGTTGGAGCAGTTCAAAATCACGCACCTGCGCAAGGCCCAAGCCGCCTCGCTGTCCGGCGGCGAGCGGCGGCGACTGGAGATCGCCCGCTGTCTGGTCTCGGACCCCAAGATCATCTTGCTGGACGAGCCCTTTACCGGCATCGACCCGGTGACGATTCAGAGCATCCAGGAGATCATCCGCGATCTGCGTTCGCGGGGGATTTCCATCCTGATCACCGACCACCAGGTGCGGGAAACGCTGCAGATCACGGACCGCAGCTACGTGATCAGCAAGGGCCAGGTGCTGTGCCACGGCACCCGCGCGGAGGTGCTCAGTCACGCCGAGGCCCGCGCCAAGTACTTCGGCGACGGCATCGACCTCCCCTCGCCCGGCCCGCCCCCGCCCCACGCGACGCGGACCTCCGCGCCCGCGGCGGCGCCGGCGGCCTCGCCGCGGCGCAAACGCACGGACGTGGGTTAGCGCGGCTTGGCGGATCAACCTTAGGTTGGGACGTGGCATCGCCATGCCATCCGTGGGAGAATTGGTTTTCGGATCAGGCTCTGCCGGGCTGCGAGCTTCCCAGCGGCCGAAATGGGGCCCTGTCAACCTGCCCCCGTTTCGCCTCGGTCTATCGCCCCACGAACGTGCCGCCGGTCAGCTGGGCGATGGTGCGGAGGAAGGTGGAGAAGTTCTGGTCGAAGTAGTTGCCCAGCCCGATGGCGTTGACGGGGATGTCGGCGTGCTGGCGGCAGAGGGCGTAGATCTGCTCGGCAGCCTCGGCGTTGAAACGGTTGACTTGCTCGTAGGTCGGCGCGCCGTCGGAGAACAGGATCACGGTGTCGACCGGATAGCGGTAGGCCAACTGCATGGCGGGCAGCGTGTTCGTCCAGCCTTCGGGCTTGACGGACCTCAAGTACTCCAGCAGGCGAGCGCGGTTGGCGGGGCCTTCGGGGCCGCTGATCCGCAGCAGCGATCCGTCGGTGGGAAACGCCGCCACGCCGGACGAGAAGACGATCAGCACGCACTCGTCCACTTCCAGGTGATCCAGCCAGGTGAGCGCGATCCGCTGCACCTCGTCCCAGCGCCCGCCCTGGGTCATGCTGCCGGAGGCATCGAACAGGATAGCGACTCGCTTCAGCCCGCCGCGCAGGCCGACCAGTTCACGATTGATGGACGCTTCGCGGCTGCGCTGGTGCTGCAATTGCGACTGGGCGGCCTGCAGATCATCCAGGGCGTTGGCCAGCTGGGTTTTCAGCGCTTCGACCTGCAGGGCCAGGTGGCTCTTCTTTTCGTCGATGTCGCGCACGTAGACGGCGGCTCGGCGGAGGCGGTCCAGGTAGTCGTCGCGCGTGGCGGCCGCCTCCTTGGCCTGCGCCTCGGCTTGCTCCGCCCGCGTCACCGTCGCTTGCAGCTGCTGGGCGGAAGCGGACTGGTCCGCCTTTTGACGTTCCAGCGCCTGCGCCAGCAACTCTTCCAGACTCTTCGTCTTGGCCTCGTTCGTTTGCTTCAGTTCGGCGAGGCTCTTTTCGCTCGTGCCCAGTTGCTGTTCCAGTTTCGCCACGCGCTGGGCGAGGGCCTGGGCTTGCTGGTCCAGCAGGTCGCGTTCTTTTTGCAGGTCTTCGCGCGATTTTTGCAGGTCGTCACGTTCCTTCTGCCGTTGTTGCAGCTGGGCGGCCAGGCTGGCGAGGTCCGCCTCGAGCTTCGTCTTGGCCTGGGAGAACTGCGTCTCCTGATCGCCTTTGTCTTTGAGCAATTGAGCCAGCTGCGCTTCGACCGTGACCTTGGCGGCATTCAGCTTGGCCAACTCGTCCGACCGCTGCTGCAAATCCTGCTTTTTCGCCGCCAGCTCCGCGTCGAGCTGCTTGCGGACTTCTTCCAGGGACTGGCGTTCGCGCTGGGTCGTTTCCAGCGCCTTGCGGGTGTCCGCCAACTGCGAATTGATGGCGGCCAGATCGGCCGACACGCGGCGGATTTCTTCCTGCACGCGGCGGTTCTGATCGGTCAGCGAAAGTTTCTCCCCTTCCAGTTCCGCGTTCAGCCTGGCGCGCTTGATCAGGTTGGCCTGCAGGAACACCGCCACCACCACGACCATGACCACGGTGAACAAGGTTACGTCGTTGCTGGAGATCCAGCCCGCCAGGCCGGCTTCACCGGAATGGGAAGTTGCCTTTTCGAGTTGCATGCTACCCCCGGAAATACAGGTAGGCCGCCAGGATCGCCGCCAGCACGGCGGCCGACGCGGCGACCTCGCCCCAGCCCCAGCTGCTCCGCGACCGCGCCCGGTCTTCAGCAGTGATCGTGCCGAACGTCAAGCCTTGGATCCTCTCCAAGGAAGGCGGCGCTGTGGCATAGCTGACCAGGACCATCACCACCGAACAAACCAGGAAAATGAACACGCTGTAGTACTGGAAGTATAGGTTGTTGACGATCCACAGGAACGAACCTTGCGGGTAGCCTTGCTCGAATCCGGCCAGCCGCAACGTCACCGGCGTATCGACGGCCAGGCGGAAGACCCCCAGCGCAAACCCTACAATCAGCGCCGCCAGACATCCTTTGCCGTTCAGCCGCTTGTTGAACACGCCCAGGAAGAAGACGACGAAAATTGGCGGGGCCAGATAGCCTTGCACGCCTTGCAAGTAGTCGTACAGTCCGCGGGCGCCTTGAATCACGGGAATCCACAACAGGCCGATCACCACCATCGCCGTCGTCGCGACTCGCCCCATCCACACCAATTGGTGCTGCGAAACGCCCGGACGGAGCTTCTGGTACAGGTCCATCGTAAACAGCGTCGAACTGGCGTTGAACACGCCGGCCAGCGAACTCATCAGCGCCGCCAGCAGTCCCGCGACCACGGCGCCGCGGACGCCCGGCGGCAGCACGTGCTTGACCATCAGCGGGAAAGCCGCTTGGCACTTGTCCGCCACCGCCTTGCCGTTCTCGTCCAACAAGCCCTGCAAGGCCTCCACCTGCCCGCTCTTGGCCAGGGCAAAGCAGATCATGCCCGGGATGATGAAGATAAAGACGGGCAGCAGCTTGAGAAACGCGGCAAAGATGCTGCCGCGGCGGGCCTCCCGCTCGCTCGGCGCGCCCAACGCCCGCTGGACGATGTACTGGTCCGTACACCAGTACCACAAGCCGATGATCGGCGCACAGAACAGCATGCCCAGCCAGGGATAGTTGCCGTTGAAGTACCAGGCGATCCGCCCCGATTCCTTGACCGGCTCCCACGTGCCCTCCATGCCCGCCGGCACCAGCGGCTTCCACAGATTGAACATCTCCGGGCCGCAGACGGCCTGCAACTGGTCCCAGTCGCCCAGCGCCCGTAAACCGAAGATGGTCACCAGCACCGAGCCCGCGACCAGAATGAACGTCTGCAGCGCCTCGGTGTAGGCGACGGCACGCAATCCGCCCAGCACGGTGTACAGGCCCGTCAGGACGATCACCGCCACCGACCCAATCCAGAAGCTGTTGAAGATCGCGAATCCCAGATCCAATTCCAGTTCGGGCAACAAGGTGGCAAAGACGACCCCGCCGGCAAAGATGCCCACGGCGATCTTCGTCAACACGTAGGCCACCAGCGAGATGATCGACAACACCCACCGCGCCGTGGCATTGAACCGCTTCTCCAAGAACTCCGGCATGGTGAAGACCATCGAGCGGGTGTAGAAGGGGACCATCACCCAGCCCAACACCAGCAAGCACCAGGCGTGCAGCTCGTAGTGCGCCATCGCCACGCCGTCCGTACACCCCGAGCCGGCCAAGCCGACCAGGTGCTCGGAGCCGATGTTCGAGGCGAAGATCGAGGCCCCGACAATGAACCAACCCAGGTTCCGGCCGGCCAGGAAGTAGTCGTCGGCGGTGTCCTTGCCCTTGAGGATGACCCACCAAGCGAGCCCCAACAGCAGCGCGAAATAGCCCGCAATCACGATCCAGTCGAGCAATTCCATCGGTGTCGCCTTTCCCATGCCACAGAAATTCTTTCCAGACACGGATACAAGCTAAGACATCGAGCGGTTTCCGGCAAGCCAAGGAGATGCCCGGTCGCCGGTTTCGGCGAGTTCGGCAGGCTGATGGCGGGGGGGAATGAACTTGACCGACTGCGCCGGAAACTAAAGCCCTGACCTTTCACCTAATCTTCTTCTTCATCTCTTCCCTACTGCCTTGGCGGCCGGGGCAGGCATGATACGCCGGACTTCGCGGCGTTGGGAGTCCAGGATCACCAATTCCAGCGGCATTTGGCCCCAGGCGTGGGTCGAGCACGAGAGGCACGGGTCGTAGGCCCGAATCGCCGCCTCGATGCGGTTCAAGGCCCCTTCCTTGATGTTCGCGCCGTCGACGTACCGTTTGGCGACCTCCTCCACCGCACGGCTCATGGCATGGTTGTTGTTGCCGGTCGCCACGATCAAGTTGACTCTCTCCAACTGGCCGTTTTCGTCGACCCAGTAGTGATGGAACAGCGTGCCGCGCGGGGCTTCGAGCACTCCCACGCCTTCCTGGTTCGTGACCCGCCCGGTGCAGAGGATCTCCCTGGACAGCACCTCCCGATCTTCCAGGATCTGCCGCGCTCGTTCGACGGCGTACAAGTCTTCGACCAGCCGGGCGTAGTGGTAGTACAGCGTGCCCTCGATGACTTGGCCGCCGCGGATCTGATGGTAGATCTCGTACTCTTGCTGCGCCAGGGGAGTGGCCATCTTGTCGGCCGCGTTCAATCGCCCCAGCGGCCCGACACGGTACACGCCGCCAGGATATCCGCCGGTCCTGAAATAGGGGAACTTCAGGTAGCTCCACGGTTCCACGTGCTCCGCGATGTGGTTCAAGTACTCGCCCCCGTCGAAACGGTGCAGTTCCCGGCGCTGCTCGTCCACGTGCCGCAGCTGGCCGTCGTACAACTCCACGGCGTTGTCCGGGCTGACCAACCCCATGTAGCCCGACGGGAACGAGGCGAACTCTTCCAGCAAAGTACGGTTGTGGTCCGTCCAGTCCTTGATGATCGTCAGGGCTTCCTGGACGTAACCGATCATCGTGTCGATTTCGGCCAGCAGGGCGTCGCGGTCTTCGGCATCCAGGGCTTGGTTCACACCGCCGGGGACGGCAAAGTTGGGATGGATGCGGCGGTCGCCCAGTGTGGAGATCAGGGACTGGCCGAACTTCCGCAGCTTGATCGCCTTGACCACCAATTCCGGGTTGGCCGCGTACAGACCCGCCACGTTCCGGATCGCGGGATCCGCATCGAAACCCAGCAACAAATCCGGGCCGGCCAATTCAAAGAAGTGCATCGAGTGCGATTGGATCACCTGGCCCATGTGCATCAGCTCGCGCAGCAACTGCGCCGGACGCGGCGCCTCGACGCCCAAGATCTGGTCGCAGGCCTTGACCGAGACCAGGTGATGGCTGACCGGGCAGATGCCGCAAATCCGCTCCGTGATCTGCGGCATTTCAAAGAACATGCGGCCTTCACAGAATTTCTCGAAGCCGCGAAATTCGTTCACGATGAAAAAAGCCCGCTCGACCTGGCTATCGTCGCCCAGGTGTACCACAACCTTGGCGTGCCCTTCGATCCGAGTCACCGGTTCAATGACGACTTTTTGCACCATAAACAAACCTCAATGCCAATCCAGGTACTTGCCGCGCACCTTGGGCTGCCGGCCTTCGACCAGTTCGCTCAACACGTAGAAGATGGCGTCCGCCGAGGGCGGGCAGCCGGGCAGGTAGACGTCGACCGGGACGACCTGGTCCACCGGGCGCACGTCCTGCATCACGGCCAGATCCTCGTGCTGGGGCACCATGCCGTCCACCGTGCTCTCGCTTTCGATGTAAGCCCGCCGCAGAGCGACCGCCGCGGTCACCGCGTTTCGCATGGCCGGGATGCCCCCGAACACCGCGCAATCGCCCAGGGCGATCAGCGTCTTGCAACGGCTGCGCATCCGCCGGGCGACCTCCTCGGTCGACGAGTTGGCCACGGCGCCCTCCAGAATCCCCACGTCGACGCCGCCTTCGTCCGGGTGCTTCAAGTCGGTGATGGGCGTCGAGCGCAGCCGCACTCGCTCCAGCAACTGGACGATCCGCTCATCGATGTCCAGCAGCGACATGTGGCAGCCGGCGCAACCCGCCAGCCAGTCCGAAGCCACGGTAACTTTTTCGCTCATCGTGCACTCCATCTACAACGACCGCTGCACGTCCGCCATCGACCCGAACAGCACTGCGTGGCCCATCAGCGACGACAACGTGGCCAGCGTTACCCAGTCGGGATGAATGTCCGGCGGCGCTTCGGTCAGCGGGACCACGGGCAGTTCGCGGCCCTCTAAATTCACCAGGCTGCCTCGTTTCTCGGTCCATGTCCGCGCAGGCAGCACCACGTCCGCGGCATCGGTCCAATCCGTGCGGTAGGCGGACTGGATCACCGTGAACTCGGCCTTTGGCAGCGGCTTGCCGTTGGGCAGTTCGTCGCCCGCCAGCACGAACAAGGCGTCGCCTTGGACGGCGCGGGCGGTCAGGCCCAGCCGCGCGGCGCCGGCCGCGTTCGCGCCTTCGATCAACGGCAGAAAGCGCGCCTTGCGAGGCAGACCTCGCAACGCCGCGTACACCGCGATGCTCAAGTTCGGCCCGTACATCACCACGGGGTGCTGAGCGGAATCCACCGCCGATTTGAGCCTCGAGATCCCCTCCAGCCGCAAATGGTACGTGTACCGCAGGCGCTCGAACGGCGACGCTCCGGTGTGGGCGATCGCGTTCAGCTTCATTCGCTGCTGGGCATACGCATCCAGGTCTGTCCGGGCGTCGTTCACAATCACCAACTGCGCTCCGCGATCGACGGCCCGCCTGGTCAGGTAACCCACGACTTTCTGGTTCTTCAGCAAGTCGCCGCCGACGACCACCAGGCAATCGGCGTCGTTGATATTCGCGATCGACGCCGGCTCGCCCACCTCCGGCGGGACTTCGCCGTGCAGCAGAGCCACCTCGTCGCTGTTGAGGACCTCGTTAAAGAAGCAACTGAACGCCACCAGACCTTCGTTGATGGTGCGCGGCGAAATCAGGCCGGCCACATTGCGGGTCTCCCGCAGGCGGCGGGCCGTCAGTTCCAAGGCTTCGCCCCAGGAGGCAGGACGTAGTTCTCCGCCGGTGCGGACCAGCGGCACCCTGATTCGCGGCGGCTTCGAGTCGACCGCGTCAAACCGTCCCGCGGAGCACAGCAAGCCGCCGTTGTGGCCCGTCCAATCGCCTTCGATCCGCAGCAGGATGTTGTCGCGAGTCAAGCACTCGATGGCGCAACCGACGGAGCACCCCAGGCAGGTCGTCTTGATGCGCTGCACGTCCGTCTCATGGCCCAGGAACGAGCTGCGGCGGTCCATCAACGCTCCCGTCGGACAGACTTGCAGGCAACTGCCGCAGGACACGCACGTCGATTGCCCCAACAGCTGGTCGTCGTCGGCGCCGATCATGGTTCGCGCGCCCCGCTGGTGGACGCCCAACGTATGGTTGGCAGAGATCTCGGCGCACGCCCGCACGCACCGCCGGCAGAGGATGCACCGGCTGTGGTCCATGACAAAGTACTTGCCGCTGGCGTCGACCGGCCAATGCTTCTGATAATTCGGAACATGCTCCCAGCAGGTCAATCCGTAGCGATAGGCCAGCTTCTGTAACTCGCAATCCGTGTTGTTGTCGCTGCCGCTGGCCGGGCAAAACATGCAATAGTGCGAGCGCTCGGAGAAGATCATCTGCAACGCGAAAACCCGCGCAGCCACGACGCGTTCCGTCTCCGTCTGGACCACCATGCCGTCGAAAATCGGAAACGTGCAAGCGGGCTGGAGCGTGCGCTGATCCTTAATCTCCACCAAACAAACTCGGCAAGCGCCTGCGGGCGGCAAGGCCGGATGGTGGCACAGGGCGGGAATGTCGATGCCCGCCGCTGCCGCGGCCTCCAATACAGTCTGGCCGGCCCGCGCATGGATCTGGCGGCCGTTGATCGTGATATTCACGACGCCGGGGGGGATCATAGGGGCCTCATGCATGGGTCAGTGGTCAGTGGTCAGTCGTCAGTGGACGGAAAAACGGCCGACGTCCTTCATGCCTCATCCTTGTTGCGGCCGGGGCAGTTTCATTACGTCCAGCCACTCCAGGTCGCAGCGCAGGCAGCGGCGAGCTTCCTCCTGGGCCGAAAACTCGCCGAAGCCCGTCTCCACTTCGCGGAAGTTGCCGTCCCGCTGCTCCACAGGCAGCCTCGGCGTGGCGGGCCGATGATGCTCGGCATACGCCGCCAAGTCGTAAACCTGCGGGACATCTTCGCGCTCGGCTTCCAGGTGCGGTTTGACCAACTGGCCGGTTTTCAGCCAATGATCGATCGCCGCGGCGACCAGGTTGCCTTGCGCGACGGCCTCGACGATCGTCGCCGGGCCGGTCACCGCGTCGCCCGCGGCGAACACTCCCGGACGCGTCGTGGCGTACGCCTCGTCGACGACGAAGGTATCGCCGCGGTGGCGCGCGATCTCCGTGCCGTGCAGCCACGACACATCGGGCACCTGGCCGATGGCGGGGATCAGGACCTCGACGTTCAACACGTATGAGTCCGCGCCCAGCGGCACCGGCCGGCGGCGGGCGCTGTCGTCAAACTCGGCCAGTCGCTGCTGCTGCAGGCGGACGCCCGACACGGCCCCGTTGCCCAACACCTCGGCGGGGTTGACCAGCGTATGGAAGCGGATGCCTTCCTGCCGCGCCGCTTCGATCTCTTCCGGCAGATGCGCCGCCGGCATGTCATCGCCCGCCCGGCGATAGATCACGTGGACTTCGCGGGCCCCCATGCGCAGCGACGAACGGGCCACGTCGATGGCCACGTCGCCACCGCCCACGACCGCCACACGCTTGCCGCACACGTCCGGCAGAGGTGCGTCCGCAGGCAATCCGGCGGCGCGCATCGTCGCCTCGCCCGCCACGCGGCTGAGGAATTCCACGCCGTCGATCACGCCCTGCTTGTCGTCGCCCGCGACGCCCAAGCGGCGGCTGCGGTGCGCGCCGATGGCCAGCAGCACCGCGCCGTACCCTTGCCGGCCCAACAGATCGTCCAGGCCGAAATCGCGTCCCAACGCCATGTTACAGCGGATGTCGACTCCCGCGCGGCGGACGTTTTCAATCTCGGCCAGCAGCGGTCCGCGCGGCAGCCGGTATTCGGGAATCGCCCAAGCCATCATGCCGCCCGCCACAGGGTACTTCTCGAAGACGGCGACCTGGTACCCGCGTTGAGCCAATCGCAGAGCGGCGGTCAAGCCGGCGGGTCCGGCCCCGACCACGGCAATTTTCTTCTCTGCCGCCGCCGCTCGTTCGGCCTCGCTGCCGATCGGTTCGGGCGTCCAGGGCTTCTCGAACTCGTGGTCCGCCATGAAACGTTTGACCAGTCGGATCGCCACCGGTTCGTCGATCTCGCCGCGGCGGCACTTGCTTTCGCAGAACGCCGGGCAGGCGCGGCCGCAGACCAGTGCGAACGGATTGCGGCGGCGATGGATGGCCAGCCCTTCGGCATAGCGGCCTTGGGCGACCAGGGCCAGGTAGGCGGGCGTATCCACGTTGGCGGGACACGAGTTGACACAGCGGGCCCGCACCAAGGCCCGGCACTGGCCCGCCGGGCACAGCTTCTCGTCGATGTGCGTGATGAACTCGTCCTCGAAGAACCGCAACGCCGCCAGCACCGGGCCGGGCGTGCGCTGGCCCAGGCCGCACAGCGACGAGGACATCATGTGCGTCGAGACGTCCTTGATGATCTGCAGATCCTTGCGGGTCCCGTGCCCCTCGCTGATCCGCGCCAGCGCTTCCAGCAGCCGCTGGCCGCCCACGCGGCAGGGGACGCACTTGCCGCACGACTCGGCGGCGGCGAACGTCAGAAAGTACCTCGAGAACTCGACCATGCAGGTGTCGTCGTCCAGCACGATCATGCCGCCCGAACCCATGACCGCGCCGGCTTCAGCCAGCGAATCGAAATCGACGGACGTGTTGAGCGCGGCGGCGGGCAGGCACCCTCCCAGCGGACCGCCCGTCTGGACGGCCTTGAACTTCTTGCCGTGCGGGACGCCACCGCCCACGTCGAAGATGATGTCGCCCAGCGGGATGCCCATGGGAACTTCGATCAGCCCCGTGTTGTTGACTTTGCCCGTCAGCGCGAACACGGCCGTCCCCGGCGATTTCTGCGTGCCGATGCTGCCGAACCAGTTCGCCCCCCGGAGGATGATCTGGGGCGTCATGGCGTAGCTCTTGACGTTGTTGATGTTGGTCGGCAGGCCCCACAGTCCCGCCACGACCGGATACGGCGGGCGCGGACGGGGCTCGCCGCGGCGGCCTTCGATCGAGGCGATCAAGGCGGTCTCCTCGCCGCACACGAACGCCCCGGCGCCTTCCTTGACCTCGATGTCGAAGCGGAAACCCGTGCCGCAGATGTCTTCGCCCAACAGCCCCAAGTCGCGCGCCTGGTGGATGGCCATCTCCAGCCGGTCGATGGCCAGCGGGTACTCCTCGCGGCAGTAGATGTACCCCTGGCTGGCGCCGATGGCGTAGGCGGCGATCGCCATGCCCTCGATGACGCTGTGCGGGTCGCTTTCCAGAATCGAGCGGTCCATGAACGCGCCGGGATCGCCCTCGTCCGCGTTGCAGACGACGTACTTGAGATCGCCCGGCGCGCGGCGGCAGAACTCCCACTTGGCCCCCGCCGAAAACCCCGCGCCGCCGCGGCCGCGCAGGCCGGAGGCTTTCATCTCGCGGATCACGTCCTCCGGCGACATCTCGCCCAGGACCTTGCCCAGCGCCGCGTAGCCGTCGCGGGCGATGTATTCCTCGATCCGCTCGGGATCGATCAGCCCGCAGTTCCGCAAGGCGATCCGGACCTGCTTGCTGAACAGCGGCATGTCCTGATACGAGACGAGCGAACGGTGCGCCTCAGGCTCGTCGTAGCACAGCCGCTGGACGACCTTGCCCTGGATCAGCGTCTGGTCGACGATCTCCGGCACGTCCTCCGGCTGAACCCGGCAGTACAATACGCCGGGCGGATGAACGACCGCAATCGGTCCGGCCGCGCAGAAGCCGCGGCAGGGACTGGGACCGAGCCGCACGTTGCGCCCCAGCGCCCGGCGCGTCAACTCGACTTCAAAGGCCCGCAGCACGCGCTGGCAGCGGGCGGACGTACAGCGGGCGCCGCCGCAGACGGTGACGCTGCCGCTGAGGGCGATCGCGGGGGAATCGGCAACCTGATCCATAACTTCACCTGCACAGAGACAATGCGGGCTCGTCGCTCGGCATGCGCCCGACCACCCACTCCTTGACCGGCTGCCCCTTGACCACGTGTTCTTCGATCAGCCGAGGCACCATCGCCGGATGCACGTTGGCGTACACAATGCGGCTCTGGCCCGCCTGCTGGATGTCCACCAGCGGTTCGCGGACGCAAACGCCGATGCAGCCCGCGGTGACGACCAACGCGTCGATCTGCCTTCTATTCAGTTCTTCTTCGATCGCCTGCAGCGTTTCCCGCGCCCCGGCCGCGATGCCGCACGTGCCCATCCCGACGGTGATCACCGTGCTCGTGTCGCGGCGGACCTGCTCGGCCTGCTTGATGTCCCGGCACAGTTGCTGCAGTTCTTCGAGATTCTTGAGTTGGGGCATGGGTTGGTTCGCTTTCAGTCGCGGGCGGCACGCGGAGCGTGCCTGCTACGATGTGCGGGCGGCACGCGGAGTGTGCCTGTTACGGTGTTTCACTCCAGGGACTCCAATCGCTGCACGAGCGCTTCGGGCGCCAGGTGCGCGTAGACCTTGTCGTCCACGACGGCGATGGGCGCCAAGCCGCAGGAGCCCAGACAGTACACGATCTCCAGCGTGTACTTGTAGTCCTCCGAAGTCTGGCCGGGTCCGACGCGCAGCGAACGCTCGATGGCTTCAATATTCTTGCCGCTGCCGCGTACGTGGCAAGCCGTGCCGTCGCAAATCCGGATCAAGTGCCGTCCGCGGCGCTGCAGGTGAAACTGCGCGTAAAACGTCGCCACGCCATACAACTGATTCAGCGGAATCAGCGTCCGCTGCGAGATGGCCCGCAGCACCTCGCGGGGCAGGTACCCGTAGGCGTCCTGGGCCCGCTGCAGGATCGGAATCACCGCGCCCTTGCGGCCCTTGAACTCCTCCAGGATGTGATCCAGCGGCGCGAGGTCCAGCGGTTCCTCCGCCGCTTCCGTGACGCGAGTCGATCCATTGCCGGACGCATTCATGCCCCATTGCTCCTCACGCGGCACGCCGCCGCCGTCAAACGCTGGTAGTGCCGGCTCGAGCCGGTGCCGACCGCCTGAAGGCGGCACTGCCGGCAAGCGCCGGAGAACTCTGTCGGAATGGCACACGCCGGGGAGGGCCAGGGGCGTGGCGACCGAAGCGATAAAACGCCAGAGCGGCTCGACCTATGATAGGCGAATTGGACAGGCCCTGCCAGCCCCCCTCCGGGCGCAACGCAAGAAGATTGTTGCAGACGGCATTTAACGCAAGTCTGCCGTACTTTTTTGGGGCTGGGAACAGCCCCCGGCAGTCCTTTCCTGTGGAGACAGGCAGCAGGCGAGGGACGGATAGACGGTCGCGACGCCCTCCAATTCGGTTTACTCGGGTTTGGCAACGAAGCGGTAACCGGCGTCGCGGATGGTGAGGAAATGGCGTGGGACCGCGGGATCGGACTCGAAGATCTTGCGCAGGCGGCGGATGAACTGGTCGGGGGCGCGCGTGTTGATGCCGCCCGGCAGGCCCCAGACCTTTTCCAGCAACTCGCGGCGGGGGATGACGCGCCCCTCGTGTTCCACAAAGTACCGCAGGAGGCTCATTTCCAGTTGCGTCATCCGCACCGGCTGGCCTGAGACGATCACCTCGAACGTCTCGAAGTTGATCCGGGCGTTTCCGAACTGGCAATCGCGGATCCGGCTGCCGGCGGCCTGCCGTTTCCTGCGGCCGTGATAGGTCAGCAAGTTTTTGACGCGGGCCAGAAATTCGTCCAAGTCAAAAGGCTTGGCCAAGTACTGGTTCGCCCCGGCCTCGAAACCCCGGGTGCGGTCTTCGGTCAGCGTGCGGGCGGTGAGAATCAGGATCGGCAACTCCATGTCCCGCGCGCGAATTTCTTCACACACCGCGTAGCCGCTCATGCCGGGCAGCATCAAATCCAGGACGACTAGGTCGACGGATTGCGGAGATTCTTCCAGCAAGCGCAGGGCCGACGGACCATCGCCCAGGGTCGTCACTTGGTAGCCCTCGGCCAGCAGATTGTACTTGATCCCCAGCGCCAGGTGCTGTTCATCTTCCACGACCAGGATGTGAACTTGTTCGGCCATGGCGGAGTTTACCCTTTCCAGGCGACTGCCCCCGCAGGTTCGGCGGCGTCAGGCGGCACGCGCTCCGCGAACGTCGGCCGGCCGGGCAAGCGGACTTCAAGCACCGTCCCCGGTCCGGACTTGGGGTACCGCACGTGTACCCGGCCGCGGAGCTGGTGCAACAGCGTGCGCACGATGTACAGGCCCAACCCCGTGCCCGGCTTGTCGCGCTCCAACTCCACCCCCAAACGCTCGAAGCGGCGGAAGATCCGTCGCCGCAAGTGAAAGGGGATGCCGCGGCCGTTGTCTGCCACCTGGACCAGCACCTCCTCCATTCCAACCGGCCCGGCGGCGACGTCCACGCGTGGCGGGGCGCCGGCATACTTGACCGCGTTGTCGATCAGGTTGCGGAAGATGATTTCCAAGTCCAACCGGCGGCCGCGCACCCAGCAGGGCTGCAACGCCAACTGGACCGTGCCGGCCGGCACTCGATAACTCCAGCACACGGCCTCCGCACACTCGCGGAGCAGGCTGCCCAACTCGATGTCCTCCAGCGGACCGTCCGCCGGCACGGCTTCCAGACGGCCGGCCGTCAACAGCTGGTTGATCAAGCGATCCAGCCGTTCCAAGTCCTCCAGCATAAAGCGATAGAAATCCGCACGCTCGGCTTCGGTGACTTGGTGCCGGCTGAGCGTCTGCAAGTACAGCTTCATGGAGGCGATCGGCGATTTCAATTCGTGGGTGACGCTGTCGATAAAGTTCGACTGCCGCCGCGTCAGGTTGATCGCCTTGATCGACAGGATCAGGTACAACACGGTGCCCACCAACAGCAACAAACTGAACAGCGATCCGACCGTCAACTGAGTCCAGTACAGACCGGAGGAACGTTCGTCCTGCAGTGCACTGCTGACGTTCACCAACACCCAGCCGATGGTCAGCACGACCAGCAGGGCGATCATCACAATCGCCAGCAAGATCGGGAAGCGAAGCGAACGGCGTGCAGTCATGGCTGGTGGCAGCCTCCGGCGTGGGCTAGTGCCCAGTTAAGGGGTTTCGGCGGAAAAGAAACGCGGCTTTCCTCAAAAAGCCGGGCTTTTACGCCGGCGCATCACGCACGAACTCCTGAGCGGGTGCTGATCTGGTATGGCGACTCTTCGTCAACGTATCAGATCGCGATGGTTTTGGGCATCCCGCCTCGGATATCGAACTCTTACGCAGCTATTACACAATGCATACATGGCGTCGCCCGGCGCGGCGACGATACCGGATACAATGCGCACCGGCGCCTCGCGCTGCCCTTCGCAACCGCGACGAAGCCCGGCCCCCCCCTTTTTTGCAGGAAGTCCTCCCATGACGCGTTGCGTCGATCGACCGGAACCTCGAACCGCCCACCCGTACACCCCTGCCGTGCATCCTGCGCGATCCCGGGCTCGAGTACTGCTGACCAGCGTTTTCGGGCCCTACGCCCAGGACGACCAGTACGGCAGCCGGGCGATGAACCCGATGGAACTGTACCACAATCAAGTGACGCGCACGCAGGGTCCGTTTTCGCTGCGGATGTTCCATCGCAGTTGGGGCTTGATGCTGATGCAGGCGAACATGGACGCCCCGTGCGTCGTCCTGGATTTCCCGACCCTGGACCGCTTTATTGAGGAGCTGCGCACGCACACCTACGACATCATCGGAATCACCTCGATCATGCCCAACTTGGGTAAAGTGAAGAAGATGTGCGAGCTGATCCGGCAGTACCAGCCGCAGGCCGCGATCGTCGTGGGCGGACACCTGGCGAACATGCCGGACTTGCACGAGCGGATCGACGCCGATCACATCGTGCGGGGCGACGGCGTGCGCTGGTTCCGGCGGTTCCTGGGGGAAGACGAGGGGCAGCCCATCCGGCATCCGCTGATCACGTCCGGGTTCGGAACGCGCAACGCCGGGATCACGGTCAAGGAATTGCCGGGCGATGTGGCGGCGACCATCCTGCCCTCCGTCGGCTGTCCGCTGGGGTGCAACTTCTGTTCTACGTCCGCCATGTTCGGCGGCAAAGGGAAAGCGGTTCATTTTTACGAGTCGGGCGACGAGCTGTTCGACGTGATGTCGCAGATGGAACAGGAAATGCAGGTCCGTTCGTTCTTTATGATGGACGAGAACTTCCTGCTGCACCGCCAGCGGGCGCTGCGGCTGCTGGAACTGATGGAACAGCGGCACAAAGCCTGGTCGCTGTACGTGTTCTCGTCGGCTAATGTGCTGCAGTCGTATCGCCTGGAGCAATTGGTCCGCTTGGGCATCTCCTGGGTCTGGATGGGAATCGAGGGCCGGGACAGTCAGTACACCAAGCTGCGCGGCATCGACACGTTTGGACTCATCCGGGAACTGCAGTCCCACGGCATTCGCGTGCTGGGCTCGACCATCATCGGCCTGGAGGAGCACACGCCGGACAACATCGATGAAGCGATCGAATACGCCGCCCGCCACAACACCGACTTCCACCAGTTCATGCTCTACACGCCCGTGCCCGGAACGCCGTTCCATGCGGACATGAAAGCCCGCGGCCTGATGAAGGACGAAAGCGAGTTTGACATCGCCGACATCCACGGCCAATTGATGTTCAACTACCGGCATCCGCACCTGACGGACCAGCAGGCGGGCGAGTTCGTGCTGCGGGCGTTCGACCGCGACTTTGCGCGCAACGGTCCGAGCACCGTGCGTATCGTGCGGACGACGTTGGCGGGCTGGAAGCGATACCGAAACCATCCCGACCCGTGCATCCGCGACCGTTACGCCTGGGAAGCTCGCTCGTTGGCGACGATCTACTCCGCGTTGGTCGGCGCGACACGACTCTATTACCGCCACGATCCGGAACTGCACGCCCCAATGTCGGAGTTGCTCAGCGAACTGCACGCCGAGTTCGGTTGGAAGTCGCGGCTGGCCTCGGCCCTGGGCGGGCGGTGGCTGCGGCGGCGCATCCGTCAGGAAGCGCGGCGCTTGGCGGCCGGTTGGACCTACGAGCCGCAGACCTTCTACGAACGCAATGCGGCGGTCACGGACCGTCCGGAGGCCGCACTCTGTCAGTGCCTCACGGCTCGCGTCACACCGCCCGCGGCACCGTCCAAGACCCGCCGGAAGCCGGCCTCGAAACGCCAACCCGCGGCGGTCTGAGGCGATGCTCGCCGCAGAACTCCGCAAATGCCGGTTGCTCGGCCAACCGTCGGGCCAGTTCGGCATAGCCTGCGGCCGTGGGATGACTGGCATCGGCATACAAGTCGCTCTCTAACGCCGGCGGGACGTAGTGCGGGATGCCCTCGCCCGCCAGCCACTCGGCCACCTGATGTTTCTGCTTGGCGTAACCTCTCAGCCCGGCCTCGGTCAGCATGTGCTCGTTGAAGGGGCCCACGACGACAAACACCTGGTTGCCGCGCTCGCGGAGCAACCGCACCGTGCGCTGAAAGAACCGCCACTGCAACGACTCGTCCAACGGCACCCAGTCGGGCGTGAACCGCGTGATTCCTTTGGCCGTCCAGGGCCGCGCGTCGGGCGGCGGCGACGGCGGTTCGTCGGGTGACGGCAACGCGGCGCTCAGGCCCCCCAGCGGGTTGCGATACGGACGTTCCAGCGTCCAGGTGGCCAGGTCTTCGCTGTCGAAGTAAGCGATTCGCAGGTGGTCGGCCCAGCCGAGCAACGGCACACGCCGGCCGACGACGGCGCCGACACGCTGCGACAGGGGCGCCCGGTAACACGAGATCCACGGCGAGAACTGCGGGACCAGCGCGGGATGGTTGAAGGTGGCTTCCTTCGTCGCCGACAGGTCGTGCCGCGGCGAACTCATCCATAGCAAATTGCAGTTCACGATCACGCGCCGGCCGCGAATCGCGCCGCCGTAGTACTCGACCAGCCCCGCCATCGCCGCCGGATGGACTCCGTCCACTCCCAAGTTGACAAACCGTTCGCTGCCAGCCCGTTCGTTCAAATAGTGCGACAACGTGCCGCGGGTCGACACGTAGTGGCCCCAGATCACCGAGTCGCCGACCAGCAGCGTCTGGTCGCCGCCAACCGCCGCGCGGCAGGTCCGCTCGTACTGCCAGTAATCGTTTCCCAGCCGATACGGGATACGATATCCGGCGCCGATCTGCAGCGGTTCGATCCGTTCCCAGGCTTGTGGAATGACGTAGAACAGCGCCGCCGTGATGACCAGAGCCGCGCAGCACTGCCGAGGCGACAACCGCATCTCGGCGGCGGCCCGCGATTCATCGACGCCGCGCTCGACGGACGGCTCACGTGGAGTCAAGCACTCGTTTTTCATGCCGAAATCAAAACTGAAAGTAAATGAACGCCTGGTCGCTTGACGTCACAAACGTCGCGATGTACACCACCATGGCGACCACCAGAACGACGCGGACCAGCGGACGCTGCAGGATTTCGTGCAACCGCGATTCCCACACAAACTGATAAACCCAAATCGCCAGCACCAGGCCGACCATCAGCAGCGGGATCCTCGGATCCGCCAACTCGCAGGACGCGATTCGGCGGACAATCAACCAGCCGTCGCCGACGCTCTGCGCCCGGAAAAAGATCCAGGCAAAGCAGACGATCGCAAACGTCAGCACCTGTTTCGCCAGCCTGGGCACGCGGTGCCGGTACCACGGCGCTGCTTCCAGCGCCCGCGTCAACACGCGGCCGGCGGCGTGGACCGCTCCCCAGATGATGAACGTCCACATCGCCCCGTGCCACAGCCCCGAGATGATCATCGTCAGGACCATGTTCCGGTACGTGTTGAACTCGCCGCACCGATTGCCCCCCAGCGGCACATAGACGTAGTCCTTGAACCAGGTCGACAGGCTGATATGCCACCGCCGCCAGAAGTCGCCCAGCCCGGTGGCCAAGTACGGGTGGTAGAAGTTCAGCATCAACCGGATGCCCATCATCCGGCCGATGCCGCGCGCCATGTCGGTGTAACCGCTGAAGTCGAAGTAGATCTGCCAGGCGAAGGCCACGGTCGCCAGGGCGAGCGCGGCCGCCCGGTAATCGCCCGGCGAGGCGTAAATCGGATCGACGTACCGCGCCAAGTAGTCGGCCAGTGCGACTTTTTTGAACAGCCCCACCACGAACAGAAACACTCCGTCGGACAGATCGTCGCGGGTAATCCGCGGCGTGCCGTGCAACTGTGGCAACAAGTGCGAGGCCCGCTCGATCGGCCCGGCCACCAGCTGCGGAAAAAGGGACACAAACGTGGCGTAACGCACGAAGTTCGGCTCGAACTGGACGTTCCCCCGATAGTAGTCGATCGTGTAACTCATCGATTGGAAGACGTAGAACGAGATGCCCACCGGCAGGAGATAGCTGAACGCGGGGACGGAATAGTCGATTCCACAGCCGTACAGCAGCGAGTTGACCGCGTCGCTCAGGAACCGCACGTCCGGATCGGCCAAGGTCCAGGGCAGGCCCAGCCACGCCGCCAGCGCGTTCAGGTTCTCGACAACGAATCGACCGTACTTGAAGAATCCCAGCAGACTGAGATTGTTCAGCAAGCTCAGCACCAGCCACGGCTTTTTCCACCGCGTGCGTGCCATGCCGGCGACGGCCAGATAGTCCACCGACGTGGCCCACACGATCAGGATCAGATAGATCGGATTCCACCAGCCGTAAAACACGTACGAGGCGGTCAGCAGCCAGGGCAGCTTGAGCCGGGTCCCCTTGACCAGCAAGTAGACCGGATAGAAAACCGCAAAGAATAGGAGGAAGGTCCAGGTGTGAAAGAGCATACGGGGCCGGAAAACGGGGGATGGAAGGAAAGCAGAGGGCTACAACTTTAATCTCTGTTCTCGCAGGAATCCAGCCGCCAGGTAAGCCGGGGGTGCATTCCCGTCATGCTTCCGTGAGCACGACGCGCAGGTCGCAGGCATTGGTGTGGGTCGGGCCGGTTCGGATCAAGGCTCCCAGCGGCTGAAAGTAGTGGTAGGCGTCGTTTCGCGCCAGATAATCGCTGGCGGCCGGTTGCTGCGCGGCGGCCTCGGCCAACACGGCCGCGTCCAAGACCGCCCCGGCCGCGTCCGTGGGCCCGTCCTCGCCGTCGGTTCCGCCCGACAGCAGGGCCATGCCGTGCGCCGAGTCCCCGCACTGGTCCGCCAAGTAGTCCAGTGCCGCCAGCACCAGTTGCTGGTTCCGCCCGCCCAGGCCGCGGCGGCTGGACTCCGCCAGTTTCACGGTCGGCTCGCCGCCGTGCACAAGACACCGCCGCCCGCCGCGGGATCGCATCCGAAGTGCCTCGGCCGCCAGCTCGCGGCCAACTTGCTCGGCCTCTCCCTCCAGGTGCTGCAAGGCGACTGTCCGCGTCAGGTATCCTCGACGTTCCGCAAACCGCCCGGCGGCCTCGACCGCCGTCGCGATATTCCCGATCACCAGATTCGTCACGTTGCAGGCCGCCGCCTGTTCCAGGCTTGCCGATCGCCCTGCCGCCTCTTGCAGGTATTGGTACACGCGGTCGGAGACGCCCGCCTGACGAGCCTCGAAACCATCGAGGATCTCCAGGGCTTGCTGCGGCGTGGAAGGGTCTGACACCGTCGGCCCCGAAGCGATAATCTCCAGCGGGTCGCCGAGCACGTCGGAGATGATCAGGGCAATCAGTCGGCCGGCAGCACAGGCACGGGCCAAGCCCCCGCCTTTGATCCGGCTTAACTGCTTGCGCACGATGTTCAGCTGCTGGATGTTCGCGCCGGCCGCGCTCAGGTGCCGAGTGACGGCGAGTTTGTCCTCCAGCGTGATGCCCGCGGCCGGCGCGGGCAGCAAGGCGGAACCGCCTCCGGAGATCAGGCACAGGCACAGGTCGTTCGTCGCCAGGGACTGCACCAGCTGGAGGATGTGTTCCGCGCCGGCGGCGCCTTGCGGTGTGGGCTCGTTGACGCCCGCAGGCCGAGCGCCGTGCAGGTGAATCCGCGTCGTAGGAAGGAACTTCATTCCGTCCCCCGGGCCGCAGACACAGTCGTCGGGGACGTTGATCCAGCCGGTCAGGCGTTTTTCTTCCATCAGCCGCTCGCCCAGCGCCGCCTCCAGACCGGCCGCCATGCCCGCGCCGGCCTTGCCGCAGCCGACCACCAGGATGCGGCCGATCCCGGCCAGCGGCAGGCACAGGTCGCCCACGATCAATTGTCCGCCGTCCACTCGCACCGCGTCCTGCACCAGCCGGTCGCTATGCACCGCGTTCACTCCGCCCTGCCAAATGGCAAGCGCGTCGTCGCGCAGCGTTCGGCTGACCGTCGGCACGGCTTCGTCTCCAAAAGGTTGCCTTCCGTATGGGCGACATGGGCCGGTCACACGCCATGGCCCGGTTTCCTCTCGTTCTGCGCGGACACACCGGCTCCATCTTCAGGCGGTGAAAGAAGTCGACGGCAACCGGACGCGGAATATCCTACTCCAATCTCCGCACTGCAACTAGGCGATGGGCAACGGATCGAGTAATCTTGGATCATGCTCGGCTGACCCACCTCAACCTGCAAGGAGACTCGACCATGTCCCAACATTCGCCCATCGCGAAAGAATCCCAAGACACGTCGCTAAATCGGCGCGAGTTCCTGGCGGGCGCAACCGCCGCCGGGTTCACGCTCATCAAACCCGAACTGGTCTTCGGCACCCAGGCCAATACCAAGGTCAAGCTGGGCGTTGTCGGCTGCGGGGGCCGCGGCAAGTGGATCGGAAACTTGTTCATGCAGCACGGCGGTTACGAAATCGTGGCCTGCGCCGATTATTTCGGGGACCGCACGGACAGTCTGGGCGGGCAATTCAAGGTCGATGCCGCCCGCCGCTTTACGGGCCTGTCCGGCTACAAGCGATTGTTGGACGCCAAGCCGGATGCCGTGGTGATTGAGACCCCGCCGTATTTCCATCCCGAACAAGCGCTGGCCGCCGCGGAGGCCGGCTGCCACGTGTTTGTGGCCAAGCCGGTCGCCGTCGACGTGCCGGGCTGTTTGACGATCGCCGAGGCGGGCAAGAAGGCGACGGAGAACAAGAAGTGCATGCTGGTGGACTTCCAGACGCGGGCCAGCGAGTTCTACCGCGAGGCCATTCGCCGCGTCCATGCCGGCGACATCGGCCCGCTGGTGTCGGGCGAAGCCGTCTACTACTGCGGGACGACCTGGGGAGGCGACGAAGCCTTGGGGGCCAATGCCACCAACCCCGAGAACCGGCTGCGCGGCTGGGGCCTGGACCGCGTCCTGTCCGGCGACGTGATCACCGAGCAGAACATCCACGCCTTGGACGTCGCCGCCTGGATCGTCAACCAGGACCCCGTCAAAGCCTATGGAACCTGTGGGCGCGAAGGCCGTGTCGACCGCGGCGACTGCCACGGGAATTTCTCCGTAATCTTCTTCTACCCGAACAACGTCGCCGTCACCTTCGCGTCCAAGCAGTACGGCACGGGCTACGACGACATCGGCAACAAGATGTTCGGCCCCAACGGGACGCTGGAGACGCACTACTTCGGTCTGGTGCGGATCGTGGGCCGCAAGTCCTACAAAGGCGGCAACCAGCCGGGCCTGTTCACCGAAGGCTGCGTGGCCAACATCGCCGAATTCCACGCCAACATCCTCAAGGGCGATTGCTCGAATCCGACGGTCGCGCCCAGCGTGCGCAGCAATCTGACCACGATTCTCGGCCGCACCGCCGCCTATCGCGGCGGCGAGGCGACGTGGGACGAGATCATGAAAGCGAAAGAAAAACTGGAATTCGACACGACCGGACTGAAGGCCTAGCGCCGTTGCGCCGGCGTCCCACGCCTTTCATCTTTCGCGAGGACGATTGCGGGAGGCAAAAACGGATCCGGGCTAGAACTTGCTCAGCACGAAATCCCGCGCTCGCGCGACGTCTGGCAGCGTCAAGTGCTCGATGATCAGGTCCAGGGGACGATTCAACTGAGCCAGCAGCCGCAGGTACAGCGGGTAATCGAGCACGCCTTGGCATACGGGTTCTCTTCCACGAACGCATCCTTTGCTGTGAGGTGAAGGGGAGGAACAGGCCCTAGTCCGTCAGGCGTCCAGGGACCATCGTTACTCGATTTGGGACTCGCGCCATGCGATTGCCGCGGCCGTCAGCGAAAAAACGCCAGGCCATCCCCGGCTGCTTCGCTGCCGCGCATTCTAACGCGCTGCAAGCCGGGTGCAAGAAAGACCGGTACGATTTCTTGTTTGCCGGGCGGCCGTGAACCATTCGCCGGCCGTGCGCCACGCGCTCGCCGATGGCAACCGATGTTCCAACCGATCAGTATCTTGATGCCTTCCGCTGTGTGGCACGCCCTACTTGTTGGCCGTGTCGGACGCAAGTACGCTGTCTGAGGGCCATCTGGCGTTTCGGTCGAACACGAGGTGCAGGAATGAGAAGTCGTCGCACTGCCGCCGCCCCATGACCACGGAAAACCCAGTCCGAACACGATCGGCACGCTGCCGCACGCTGGCATTGGCAGCTTCGGCGCTGTCGTGTGCGGCGCTGACTGTCTGTTACTGGCAGCAGCCGGATTGGCTGGCCCCCGTGACGCTCGTGCCGGCCTGGTGTTGGCTGGTGCCCGCGATCATCCTCACCGGACTTGGATTCCACCGGAGGCATCATCGCGGGTGCTTGGCTGTGCTGGCGCTGTGGACCGGATTTGCGGTTCTGTTTGTCGAGGAAGCCCGATCTGTCGCTCGCCTCGCGAGGCCGCGTCCGGCTGGGTGGCAGCAAGCTCGCACGCAGGGCCGAGCCGTCCGCGTGGTGTCTCTCAACTGCTTCGCCGCCAACGCTCGGGCGGCCGCCGAGGTGGCCGCCTACGAACCGGACATCGTCTTGTTTCAGGAATCGCCGAGCCGGGAACATCTGGAACGTCTGTCTCGCGACTTCTTTGGTGCCGACGCCGCGTTCCTCTGGGGCGGTGACACCGCGATTCTCACGCGGGGGTCGCTGGAACCTTGCCATGTGGACGACACGTCGCATTTCGTCCATGCCGGCGTCCAACTGCCCACCGGTTTCAAGGCGGACGTCATCAGCGTACGCCTCAGTCCGCCTATCTTCCGTCTTGATTTCTGGAGTCCTGGGTTCTGGCGGGATCATCGCAACCAGCGCATCAAACACCGCCGCCAGATCCAAGACGTGATGGACGAAATCGGACGCGATTCCCATTCACGTCCCCTGATCATCGGGGGCGACTTCAATGCGCCGCCGGACGATGGTTCTCTGGCGGCGTTGCAAGAGCAGCTGATCGACACGTTTCGCCAAGCCGGACGCGGGTGGGGAAATACAGGTACGAACCGTTTCCCCTTGTTCCGAGTGGACCAGATTTGGGTCGGTAAATCCCTACGCGCCGAGTCCGTGTTTGCACGGCGCACGCTTCATTCCGACCATCGCATGGTCGTCTGCGATCTGGTGCTCGGCGAGTAATCTCCGATCAATCCACCACGTCGTTCGGCAGCGGCGGCGGGGGTGGGGACGGCGGCGCGGGGGCGGTCTTGTCGACCGGCGGCTTGGGAGGCGGCTTGGGTTTGCCCTGGCAGGTCACCGCGATGCCGAGCGAGACTTTCCATTGGTAATCCTCTGTGTAAGGTTCCCACCCCGCCAGCACGCCGCGCTGGTCGCACACGTTCCGCGCCTCGACGTACACGTCGAAACTGTCCGGCCAAACCAGGAAGCGGGCGTAGTTTTTCTGCGGGTCCACGCGCCGGATGACGGCCTGAAAGCGGGACGAGGGGTTGCGCAGCCGGTCGGGCGCCTCGCCCGATCCACGGTACTCGTAGATCAGCACCAGGTTGAAGTTCTCGACCACCAGTCGCGTGCGGAATTCCTGATCGCTAAGGGCGTCCTTGTTGTACGTCGCGACCAGCTTTTCGCAGTCGATCTCGCCGCCCTCGCCCGCTTTGGCCACCAGCGGCCGCAGCAGAAACTGAACGCGTTTCTTGACGCGTTCTTTCAGTTCCTCCGGGTCGAAGAACATCAGGCGGCCTTCGCGGCAGACGAACAGGATCGGCTGCGCCCCCTTGGGCGCGTCGCGGGGGTTGGGCAAGCGGACGATCTTCGGCGGTGGTGCCGCCATGTCGGGCGTCTGGCCCAACTCGGCTTTGACGGTTTCCAGGTCCGCGTCGATCTTGGCCAACTCCTCCTGAAGCTCCTCCTGCTTCTTTTTTCGCTCTTCCACCAGCTTCTGCAAGTCCTTCACTGACTCGGGCTGGGGCTTGACCTGGGGCATGTCGCGGCGAAGTTCCTCCAGTTGCTTCTTCTGCTGCTCGATCTCCGTCCGGTCCTGCTCTAACTGGACGTCCAAGCCGAAAGCATTGACCTGCAGCTCCTTGATGGTCTCGCGCTGCTGCTGGGCTTGCTGTTGGATCTCCGCCAGCATCTGTTCGCTCACGCCGAACTGGCTGGGATCTTCCTCGCGAATCCGTTCCACGGTCTTTTTGATGTTCAGGGTGACCATCACGAGGATCAGGACCAGAATGCCGACGACATTCGTGATCGTGTCCATCAGCGAGTCCAGGTTCAGGTCCGTGGCCGCGGAGCGTGACTTCATGGTTGTTCACTTTTTCTGAAACAAGGACAGGTCCAGCTTGCCTTGTCCGGCCACGGCCAATTTGCCGTTGGTCACGTACTGCCTGCGCGCGATGCTGCGGGCGACCTGGTACGTGCTCGCACCGTCCGGCCGGACCAGGAAGACCAGCGTGCCTTTGTGCTGCTGCTTGACGTTGTCCAGCAGTTGCAGGAAGGCTTCGTGGCTGGAAAGCCGGCTGACAGGAATCCGCAGGGGCTCCGGGCGGTCATGGAGCACGACGCTGTTGGCCGAGCACTCGACGAAGGTCGGGGTCAGATCGTACCCGCTGCCGCTGGGCAGGATCTGAATCTCCGACTGACCCGCTTCCTTGCGGTTGGCCAGCAGGGTGCGCAGTTGCGCCAGTTGCTGTTGGAGTTCCTTGAGTTTCAGTTCGGCTTCCTCGATCAGTTTCTGCAGCCGCTCGGCCTCGGCCTGCAACGGCGGCAGTTTCTCGGCCTGATCCCGGGCCGCCACCCGCTCCGCCGCCAGACGCTTGACCTCCGCCTGCAGTTGTTCCAGCTGTTTGCGGGCGGCCTCGGCCTGCTCGACCAGTTCCTGCAACTGCTGCTGCTTGGGCGTGTCCGCGGTGAGCCGTTTCCTGACCGCGCGGTACTGGGTGATCCGAGCCTGGGCTTTGGCCGCGGCCTGGGGATCGGAAGTGTCCTCCTGGTCCTTGCTGATCTGGGCCAGCGTGGCGGCCGTGATCAGCAGCACCAGGATGCCGATCAGGCTGGCCATGATGTCCAGGAAGGGGAACAGGGAAAAGGATTCGTCGAGTTTTTGTTTGGGCATGACTGCGACCCGGCCATGTCACTGCGTATCGTCCGTCCGCGAGGCGAACCAGCGCCAACGCCGCCGCGGGCGCTCGGCCGTCCGGATGACCACCTGTTTGCCGTCCAGTTGGCCCAGCACTTCATTCATGTTGGTGACGGCTTGCTGCAGCAGCTTCAAATGCTCCGCCAGCGAAATCGCCGCGCCGGCGGCGGTGTCCGCGGAGTCCCGGACAATCTGGGTCAACTGCTGCTGTGCCGCTCGACTCTGCTCGTTCATCTCTCTGACGGTCTTCCGCGCGTGTTCGACGACTTCGGCCAGATTCTGGTCGATGGCGCGTTGGATGATCTTGCCGACTTCGCTCGGCTCCGGCACCCGCTCGCCGCCGGCCTCCTTCAGCCGCTTGAGCAGGTTCTCGTTGCAGTACTCGTCCACCCAATTCAGCAAGTCCTCCTCCGCCTTTTGCAGCGAGCTGGCGGGGAACTTGAGCATCAGGCTCATCATCAGCGCCACCAGCGTGGTGTCGAAGGCCACGCCCAGCCCGCCGGTGATGGCTCCCAGCGATTCCTTGATGCCTTCGATGTCCTTGGTGTCTTGGACTCCCAGGCTGCCCACGGCCGTTCCCAGGCCCATCACGGTGCCGATGAACCCCAGGATCGGGATGGCCCAAATGAATACGTTCAGCAGCGCGTAACTGGAACCGACCGAGTGGCTGTCCAACTCGGATTGGGACGCCAGCACGGTCGAAACTTCGGAAGCGCTGCGGCGGACCGTGAAGTGCTCCAGCCCGCGCAGGACCCGTTGGACCAGGAAGCTGGCGTTGGGATTCACCGGCAGATCGCGGATGGTCGAGGCGAACTGCTCGACATTTTCGACGGTGATGTCACGGCTGATGCCTTCGGGAAGCAGATCGAAGAGCATGGATTCGCGCTGCCGCCGCAACTTGAACCACTTCAGGACCAAGATCGCCACAGACCAAAACATCAGGAACGCCTCGGCCACAGTCACCCAGCCGCGTTCATAGAACAAGTCGCGGAAGTACATCGAGGGGAGCGGCAGCAAGAACAGATAGAACATGACCGTTGCGCCCAAGCCGATCAGCGACGTCCAGAGCAGACTCGCGTTCGTGCCGTCGTCGGTTTCGCTGGTCGAACGTTTCTTTCGGCCGGCGGCGGGCCGGGGCCCCGTGCGTGGACGGCCGGGCATGGCGGGCGGGCTGATTCTTGGACCGACCGCGATCTCAGGAACGGATGGCTTGGCGTCCGACGGCCCTACCGGCCTGCCGTCCGGTGCTCCGGGCGCCGGGCTCTCGCCGCGCTCCGTCGCCGCTGCATCCGGACCTGCGGCGCCGGGTTCGGCTTCCTCTCGGACGGCGCTTTCGGTTGTGGATTGCTCGGGCACACTGATGGCGGCCCGGCAGTACGGGCACTTGGCCTTGCGGCCGGCCAGTTCCTCGCGCACCTTGAGCGTCTTGCCACAACTGGAGCAGCTGAAGTTGAAATACATAGACCGGCCTCGCGTGCGGTTTGTCTGGCCTCACTTTACCGAACCGAACGCGAAAAAGAAAGCCATTGCGGGCAAGATGCCGCTCTGCACCTCACCCGACAATGCTGGCCGATGCGAGTCCGTCCCCCGTCCCCGTTCCTTGCTGGGGGACGCGCCCAGGGGCGGTTCAATGGCGGATCGACAGGCCCCAGTGTACGCTCGGTCCGGGCCGGCAAGGGGGTCCCGGATGGTGCCAATACGGACCGTGATGCCAGGGCGGGTAGACGGGGGCCACATACACGGGCGGCGCGTAGTAGTGTTCGCGGACAATCACGCTGGAGGTCGGGGGGGCAGCCGCGGCGACGGCCAGGGGAGCGGTCTGCATGGCGGTGATCACCGTGTCGCTGACGCCTGCGTTGGCGAGCAGGATCAAATCGTTGGACTGGAGTCGAGTGGCGACGCCGCGAGTCTTGATCTGCGTCACGATCACGCTGTCGCTGAGCCGGGCTTGGCTCATGCCAATCACGTCTTGAACCGTAACGGCCTGCTGCGTCAGTTGGCCGGCCACGCGCTGCTCGTACATGGCCTGGTTGCGAGCGATTTGGGTATCCACCGAATCGCCGATGGCCGCGCCGGCCAGGGCTCCCACCGCCCCGCCGATCAGCGCGCCTTCTGCTGTTTGGTGGTTGTTGTGTCCGATGGCGCCGCCGGTCACTCCCCCCAGCAAGGCCCCCAAGACCAAGCCGCGGTCGCGATGCTCGTACGGCCATTGCCCAAAACAGGTGGACGAAACAAGTGACAGCACGGACAGCAGAACCAGCAGTTTTGTGTTCATGTGCGACTCCGATTCAAGACGGACTGCGGATCATGCCAACCCATCGGAACGTCGTCAAGAGGAACCTTCGCGGGCGGATGGTCCCTGCATCCGACATTTATCGCCCAGAATGGGCGAGCGACTTGAGGGAACTCTTCCGGGACGTCGTTTGGATTTCGATCAACCGTATCAGTTACGCAACGGCTCCGCACAGCAGGCGGCCGCCAGCATCCAAGGAACCGGTGGCTAACGACCAGCGTTCGCCGAAGTGAGACTCGAAAACCGGATGCGATGGTCCGATGGTTTACGGTGTATTTTCACGGACCCTGATTGCGTCCGCCGAGATGTGGTACGATGGTCGGCACGATCGGTTCGGATTTGTTTCGAGTTCACCGGAATCAGGAACACCGACTCAACTTGTTCAAAGCCAGGGAGACAACCATGCCAGATACGAAGATCACTCGACGGACGTTTGCCAAAGCGGGTGCTGCGGCGGCGATTACTCTGACCGCGGCCCAGAGGCAAAAGGTGCTGGGAGCCAACGACCGCGTCCGGCTCGGCTTCATCGGCGTCGCCAACCGGGGAGGGCAACTGCTGGGCGCGTTCCTGGACCACCCGGACATGGAGGTGGCGGCGCTGTGCGACGTGAGTCAAACGACGCTCCAGAAGGCCAAGGAGCGGGTCGGCGGCAAGGCCGACACGTGCGGCGATTTCCGCAAGCTGATCGACCGCAAGGACCTCGACGCGGTGGTCATCGCCACGCCCGACCACTGGCACGCCATCCAGACGATTGCAGCCTGCGATGCGGGGAAAGACGTCTACGTCGAAAAACCGCTGTCGATCACGGTTTTCGAGGGCCGTCGCATGGTGGAGGCAGCGCGGCGGAACAAGCGCGTCGTCCAGGTCGGGATTCATCGCCGCTCGTCGCCGCTGTACGCCCGCGGGGCCGCCTTCGTCCAGGCCGACAAGCTGGGCAAAGTCACGGTGTGCCGCTGCTACCAACTGAGCAACATGTATCCCGATGGAATCGGCAAGGCTCCGCCCAGCGACCCGCCCGCGGACTTGGACTGGGAGATGTGGCTCGGCCCACGCCCCCTGCGGCCCTACCAGGCGACCATCGCGCCGTACAAGTTCCGCTGGTGGGATCTGTATTCGTCGCAGGTGGCCAACCAGGGAGTCCACTTCCTGGACATGATCCGCTGGATGACGGGCGACCTGGCGCCGGCCTCGATCTGCGCCATGGGCGGCCGGTTCGCCGTGGACGACGACCGCACCATCCCCGACACCATGCAGGTGGTTTTTCAATGCCCGGCGGGCCGGCTGGTCATGTTTGGACAGTACGAAACCTGCGGCAACCCGGCGATGGCCCAAAACGCCTTTGCCGAACTCCGCGGCACCCTGGGGACGGCCTATCTCCGCGACGACCTGATCGACGTGATTCCCGAGCGGGGCGGGCAGTTCCAGGACCGCAAGCCGCGGATCGAGCCGGTGCAGCTGAAGGCCAGCGATGAAACGCCGTCGAAGAGCGGCAACAAGAACCTGTCGCTCACCTCGCTGCACGCCCGCAACTTCCTGGACTGCATCAAGTCCCGCGCGACCCCCAACGGAGACGTCGAGATCGGCCACCGCTCGACCACCTACAGCCTGCTGGCCAACATCTCGCTGGCCACCGGCCTGAGACTCGAATGGGACGCCGAGCAGGAGAAGATCACCAACAACCAGGACGCCAACCATCTGCTGCATTACGAGTACCGCAGCCCGTGGAAATTGGAGTAGCGACCTACCACCGGAAGAAGCGATAGGGGTCGTCCCATTCCTGCGGCTGGTCAACGTACAAGCCGCTGGTCCAGCGACCCTCGGCGGGCGGGTCGCAGGGGGCCACGCGCACGTCGGCCAGCCACAGCGTCCCCGCCAAGCCGTGCCAGATCTGGAGTCGCGTCTTGTTCGTCGCCGTCGCCTTGGCCTGAACCAGGAAGGTGAACTCCTTCCACGGCTCTCGCGGAACGAAACGTTGGTACTCGAACAGCGATGTCCACGTGACGGTGCTTTGCAGGGCGAGCGTCACGCCGCCGCGTTCGAGCCCGGACCCCTTGGCCCGCAGCGAGATGCGGTACCACTGGCCCGCTTCCACGGGAACGTCGACTTGGGCCAGCATCACGCTGCCGCGGTCCCGGTCGCCAAAGCCGGGACAGGTGATCCGCAGACACGGCTGAGATGCACCCGGTGCGATAGGTTCCAGCACACACGTCGCTTGCTTGGCGCCGGTACTGAACTGCCAGTGATCCGGCATTCCGGCCGGATCTTTGGCTTGACGGAAGTCGCCGTTGCGGACCACCGACTCGCGGGCCACGCCGCTGGCCGGCGTGGCGAAGCGGGCCAGCAGCGGCGTGTCGCCGCTGACGCCCATGTTGGCCAGCAGGCGGGCCACCAGGAACGAAGTTCGGCGGTAGGTGCGGCGGATGTTGTGCTGCTCGGTGGGCCAAGTGAAGGACCACGGGTTCGTGCCGGCCTCGAAACTCGGATTGGCAAACAGTTCTTGACTGTCCCGCGCGGGAGCCTGCGCGTTGGGCCGCCCCGGAACGTATTTGCCCTCGTACATCCGGAACGAGTCAACGCGCAATCGGCCGCCTTCCTGCTCGCAGTGCAGGTAGGCTTGCCAGCCCTCCGGGAAAGGTTTCTCCACGGTGAACGTGACGTGCAGTTCGGTCCATGGGTCGGGGCCAACCTCGATGTCCTCGCCGCGCGCGGCCCGATCCCAGGGTCTGCCGGCCCGCTCCACCTCCAGACGCGCGCGGACCGGTTCGCCGGCGCTCTTGACAAAGGCGGCCAGAGTGTATGTCTTGCCGACTTGCCCGACGTTCAGCTTCTGTCCGAACTGGGCATACGGGGCGGTGCCCATGGTCAGGAGCGCGGCGTGGTTGCCGTCGAGGGATATTGATTCCTCGCTGGCGCTTCGGGTTTCGCTGGCCGCCGTCCCCTCGCTGGCGCTTCGGGCTTGTCTGGACGAGGGGCCAACGACGGTGAAGGACGGTGACGCGCCCTGCGCGCGGCTGACGTTCCAGGGCGCAAGCTGACAAAGGACGACGTTCATGCCCTCCGGCTGGGCCAGCACGCCGTTGCCGGCGACACAAGCGCCGCCGGAGACGAGCGGCAGTTCGCGTGGGGCGCGGTTGTGGACGTCCGCCGGCCCAACTCCGGCCAGCAGAGAATCAGCGCCAGGCGGCTCGAAACACGCGGCGATGTGCTCCTGGTTCTTCGTCCGCACCGGCGACGGCAGGAACTTGTTCGCCTCTTGGGCATCGAGTTCCAGCCCAAGAATATGCCCCCCCGCCTTCAGAAATTGGGCCACGTCCGGAGCGCGCGGGGCCAGCGTCGCCCCAGCGCCAGGAGCGACGACAAGGACCTGATCACCGGTCAGCTTGCCGCCCTCATAGGGTTTGAGTGACACCCCGGCCGATTCGAAGTGCGTTTTGCCGCGCGGATCGCCCACATACACGGCCTGGCGACGCGGGCAGGGTTTCCAGGATGACACGTAGCCCAGCAGATTCCGGACCACCTGGCGGGCCGCCGGATCGTCCTCCGTGCGCCCGGTCACATCCAACTGGCAGAACAACACCATGCCGCGGTCTTCGCGGTATTCCATCAGAGGGCTGTATTGGAGGCTGAAGCCGCCGTCGACAATCGGCAAGAAGTCCCCGCGGGCGGGCTTTTCGATCAGGACGGAAGCCACGTTGCCGCGATTGCCGCAGCGCCACAACCGGGGAACCTCGAGGCCGCACCAGCGCACCGTCGGCGCGCCGTTGTAACGGTCGTTCGGTTCGTAGGCCAGGCGCGGCGGGAGGATCGTCGCCTCGCCTCGCCAGTCGCGCAGATGATCGTCGTCAAGTCCACTCAGGACGGGATGATCGGAGATCCGCCGGAAAACGTTCCGCAGGCCGTACTCGTGGACGCGGAACCCCAATCGCTTCTCCAGTGCCTCCGATGTCTGCTCGAAGACCAGCACCTTGAGTCCGTCCGGAACGCGGCGAATGTCGGGCGCCGGCCCGTCCGCCGTCAAGGCTGCCTTGCCGATGATCAGCAAGTCGTAACCGGACAGGTCGGCATTGGCTTCCACGCCTTGGCAGCGCACGCCCAGCGACTCGAAGAGCTTGCCCGTTTGGCCCTGCGGATCGAACAGCGCGATCTTGAGAGCCGATTCGCACGCGGCGACCGGCGGCAACACATGGATGGTGAACTGGTCTTTTTGCGTCTCGACATCTTCCCCGGTTCCGTTCGAAACCGTTCGGAAACGAGCCGTCATGGTCAGTTCGTAGGAGCCCGGCGGCAGGTTCTTCGGCACAGGCGCGCACAGCGGAATCCGCGCCTGCTGCCCCGTCTCGACACGGACCTCTTGCGTATCTCCAACCGGCTGCGGCAGGGCCAAGGACCATGACCAGGCGCAGGTCACCGGCAGGCGGGAATTATTGATCACAACGATCTGCTTTTCGACCGTCTCGCCCGGCAAGAAATTGTGGTCCTGGCTCGTGAATCGCGCGGGCTTGCCCGCCAGGTAGGCCAGCAGCGGCCGGTTGTTCCGGTACATGGCCTCGGCGCCCGGCGTGGCAACCCAGTCGCTCGGCTCATAAGCCAAGTCCATGCGTTCGTACCGTTCTTCGAGGTAATCGGGGCTGAAACCCGGCCGCTGGAGGCGCTCCCAGTCGGTCGTCAACTCGACCCGGCGGTTCCGGTCCATACCGGGGCGCAATTTCCACAGCACGTGATGCTCCCACGGCGAGATGGCCGACACGCCCCACGTGCGGAAAGCGCGCCAGTTGTCGGTCAGGTACTTGGCCAGCACGGGGTAGCGTTCGTCAAAGTCAGACGAACCCAGCTGATGCGGATAGTCCCAACGGTGCCACAAGCTGCCGCTGCGAAATCGCCCGGCTTCCCAGCGGATGTTGCGTTTTTCTTGGTCGCTGATCCGAAACGCAGCGTCGCCCAGGAACTGAGCGTTCCATTCCGCGAGACAGAAGTCCCAGGGAACGACGGCGCTGCCGAATTCCCGGTGACCCTTGAACCAGCCGCGATACATGGCCCAGTCCCACATGAACGGCGCTCCGTATTCGCACGCAAAGAAGGGCTTGACGCCCTGCGTCGCCCAGTGCTCGAACCAATCGGAAAGCTCCTGGATCGGGACGAAATTGGGATAGAAGTTGCTCGTGTGCATCGAACTCAGGTTGCCCGACGAGTGATGGTACACGATGCGGCCGGGATCCAGACGCTGGATAATCGCCTCGGCCCGCAGGGCCCGCCGGACGTTGTTCATCGCCCACGGGCTGCGCTCGTCGTAGATGCCGTCGATCAAGTCCGGGTTCATGTCCTCGTTGTAGCCCGTGGCGTTGTGGCTGGTGGAGTACATCACGACCGAGGGGTGAGGCTGCGCCATGCGCACGTAGAACTCCGCATGCCGTGCGTAATCGTTCGTCTGGTCGGCATCCGACGTCTGCCAGTCGTAATCGCCAAAGTGGGGCTGCGACAGGGAGACCAGCATCCCCACGTCGTCGGCCGCCCGCAGGATTTCGGCAAAGCTGAGGTGGGCTCCCGGTTGACAGCTGTAGTTGTGGGTGTAGACGAAGTTGATGCCGAAACTCCGGAGTCGCTTCAGGCTCTCCCGCGCCCCGTCGTACGAGGCCAGCGCAGCGCCGATCTGGGCGTTGTCCAGCGGCACCGCACTCAGGAAAATGCGGCTGCCGTTCAGGTAGAAGTCTCGGCCGTCGATCCAGAACTCGCGGAACCCGAACGGCACGGGACTGGTCACGTCCAGCGCCTCGCCTTGGGCGTCCAGCAGCGAGATACTGTACTGGTACGTGTTCTGCGGCGTGTGCGTGTCCCACAACTTCTCCGGCAGCCACTTCTCAGCCAGCACGATGCGGCCGTCGCGCAGGTCGCTGGCACGGAACGGCTTGCTCGTGAACGTCTTGACCTCTTGGCCCTTGTCGCTCACCTGGGCGCGCAGCGTGTACGGCGCGTCCGTCGCAAGGTCCTGCAGCGCGGCCTCGAACGTGATCCGACCCTTGCGCACCGAGGTATCCACCTTGCTGTCCGCGACGTGCGCGCCGGCGGGGGTGGCGGCCAGGTACACGTCGCCGCACAGCCCGCGCCGAGCTACGGAACCTTGCACTTCGCGAGCTGCGTTGCTGTCGTTGTAGGACAGTCTGACGCCTTTCAGAGGCATGGCCACCACCAGTGCGCTCAGCACGTGCGTGGCTCCCGGGCGGCACACCGCCGTGAGATCCAATTCGCCTGCCGGGAACCGCATCTCGCCGACTCGCTTCCCGTCCAGATACACCACCGCATACGAGTTCAAGTACTCCGCCTGGACCGCGATGCGGCGTCCGGTCCATCCGGCTGGGATCGTAATCTGGCGTTGATACCAGGCCGCCGTGACGCCGGAAAGCCGCTCGTCTTTCCAACTTGGATGCGGATACACCGTCTGGAAGTCCTTTTGCATATAGTCGGTAATCCCCGGCCAGGCTGCGGGGACCTTGAAGTACCCCCAGTCTCCGGCCGGGACGCGATCGCTCGTTGCGTCCGCCGGCTGCCACTGCCAGAGACCGTTGATGCAAACCCGTTCTCGCGTCGGCGTCGTCGCGCGATCGGCTTTGGCCAGATCCCAGACCGCTTTGACGCCCTCAGGCAAACTTGCGGCGACCTGTGCCTCACAAACCGACTGGATCAGCCAAATCGCGGAAACGATGACAACCACCGTCCAGAATCGACAGTGCCCGTTCATGACATGTTCTCCGGTACCTGTTCGCGTCGTCTTGCCTCTCCCGCTCGTCAGCCGGCCAGCAATTTGCGCAGCACCGTCTGCAGGATGCCCCCGTTGCGGTAGTAGTCCATTTCGACCGGCGTGTCGATGCGGACGCGAGCGGCGAACGTCTTGACAGAACCGTCCGGGGCGCGGGCCGTGACGTGGGTCGTCGAGCGTGGCTGGAGGCGATCGTCCAATCCTTCGATGGTGTATTCCTCTTCGCCGGTCAATCGGAGCGACTGCCACGTTTCTCCCTGCTGGAATTCCAGCGGCAGTACGCCCATGCCGACCAGATTGCTGCGGTGAATCCGCTCGTAGCTGGCCGCGATCACCGCCCGCACGCCCAGCAGGAACGTGCCCTTGGCCGCCCAATCGCGGCTGCTGCCCGTACCGTATTCGGCGCCGGCCAGGATCACCAGCGGCGTGCCTTCTTGGCGGTACTTCATCGCCGCGTCGTAAATCGCCAGCAGTTCGCCGTCCGGCAGGTGCCGCGTCCAGCCGCCTTCCTTGCCGCCGGCCAGCTGGTTGCGAATCCGGATATTGGCAAACGTGCCGCGGATCATCACGCGGTCGTTGCCGCGGCGAGCGCCGTAGCTGTTGAAGTCCGCCGGCTGGACGCCGTGGTCAATCAGGAACCGGCCGGCCGGGCTGTCTTTGCCGATCGAACCGGCGGGCGAGATGTGGTCGGTGGTCACCGAGTCGCCCAGCACCGCCAGCACGCGGGCGTTTTGAATCGGCTGAATGGGCCGCACTTCCGTGGTTAACCCTGCCAGGAACGGCGGCTCCTGAATGTACGTGCTCGACTCGTCCCAGGCGTACAAGTCGCCTTCGTTCACGGGGATCTTGTTCCACAATTCGTTGCACTCGAACGCGTTGCCGTAGCGGGCCTGGAACATCTCCGGATCGATCGCCTGGGCGACGGTCGCCTGGATCTCGTCGCGCGTCGGCCAGATGTCTTGCAGAAACACGTCGAGGCCGTCGCGATCCTGGCCGATCGGTTCGGTCGTCAGGTCGATGTCGGTTGACCCGGCCAAGGCATAGGCGACAACCAGCGGCGGGCTGGCCAAGTAGTTGGCTTTGACCAGCGGATTGACGCGGCCTTCAAAATTGCGGTTGCCGCTTAAGACCGCCGCGGCCACCAGATCGCCCTGCGTCACCGCGTTGGCCACGGGTTCCGGCAGCGGACCGCTGTTGCCGATGCACGTGGTGCAGCCGTAGCCGACGATGTGGAAGCCCAGCTGCCGTAGCGGATCGATCAGTCCGGCCTTTTCCAGGTAATCCTGGACCACGCGCGAGCCCGGCGCGAGGCTGGTCTTGACGTACGGCTTGACCTTCAACCCGCGGGCGACCGCTTTCTTGGCCAACAGCCCCGCCGCCAGCATCACCGACGGATTGCTGGTGTTGGTGCAACTGGTGATGGCCGCGATCACGACAGCGCCGTGGCCGATTTCCACGGTGCGGCCGTTGTCCACCACCGTGGCCTTGCGGCCGAGCGTTTCCTCGGCAAGCGCGAATCCGCGTTGATTCAGGGGCGCCCGCAAGGCCGCCCCGAACGACGACTTGACCTGCGCCAGCGGCACGCGGTCCTGTGGCCGCTTGGGGCCCGCCAGGCACGGCTCGACCGTGCCCAGGTCCAGCGCAAGCGTCTTGGTGTACTTCGGCGCCGGCGCGCCGTCGGTGCGGAACAACCCCTGTTCCTTCGTGTACCGCTCGACCAACTGCACCTCCTGCTCGGTACGGCCCGTCCGCCGCAGGTAGTCCAGTGTTTTGGCGTCGACCGGAAAGAACCCCATCGTGGCCCCGTATTCCGGTGCCATGTTGGCAATCGTGGCTCGATCCGCCAACGACATCGACGACACGCCCGAACCGTAGAACTCGACGAATTTTCCTACCACGCCCTGCTTCCGCAGAATCTCGGTGACCGTCAGGACCAGGTCCGTCGCGGTCGCGCCGGGTGCGAGTTGGCCCGTGAGTTCCATGCCCACGACTTCGGGCATCAACATGTACAGCGGCTGACCCAGCATGACCGCTTCGGCCTCGATGCCCCCCACGCCCCAGCCGACGACGCCCAGGCCGTTGATCATCGTGGTGTGACTGTCCGTGCCGACCAGCGTGTCCGGGAAAGCCGCGGTTCCCTGCCGGTCGCGTCCCAGGAACACCGCCTTGGCCAGGAATTCCAGATTGACTTGGTGTACGATGCCCACGTTCGGCGGCACGGCACGGAAGTTCTGGAACGATCGCTGTCCCCAACGCAGAAACTCGTACCGCTCCCGATTGCGTTCGAATTCCAGTTTCACGTTGGCTTGCAGCGCGTCGTCACTGCCGAAGCGGTCAACCTGGACCGAGTGGTCGATGACTAGATCCACCGGGATCAGCGGATTGATCTTTTTCGGATCGCCGCCCAGTCGCCGCATGGCGCTGCGCATGGCGGCCAGATCCACGACGGCCGGGACGCCGGTAAAGTCCTGCAGCACGACGCGGGCCGGCTTGAACGGGATCTCGATTTCCGCCACGGCCTCCGCTTGCCAAGCCGCCAGATTCTTGACATCCTCCTCCGTCACCTCGTAGCCGTCGCACGTTCGCAGCACGGCTTCCAGCAGCACGCGGATCGAGTAGGGCAGACGGCTGATCTGGCCCAATCCGAGTTGTTCCAGCTTGGCCAGCCGATAGATCCCAGCCGGGCCGGCGCCGGTTTCAAACGTGTCACGGGCTCCAAACGGATCAAAGGTCCCGGCGGTGGTGGTCGTGTGGCTCATCGAAATCCCAAATCATTCTTCAAGTTTGTGAATTGTCCAACTTGGAGGATTCTAGCGAAAGCGGGCCCGACACGCTACCGTCGTCCGCGGCGTCAAGCATATCCTAGCTGAGTGTCTACGAAATCCACGATGAAGTCATTGCCAGCACGGGAGGGCTGTCCGGCCTGAGAGATGCCCAGATGCTGCATGCAGTATCGGCGAGATTGCTACGTGGCTTGGTTTTCTCTGTCCGCCTGGCGGTCCAGGTGGTTGAATAGTTCACTCAGCGGCAGGGAGAAGTCGGTCAAGACCGGAGCCCCGGTCAAGGTGTCCGCGGAGGTTAGCTGTTTGGACTCGGCCGGCGCCGTGAACACGCTCACGGCGCGAGCTTCGGGGTCGATCATCCAAACCACTCGCACGCCCGCAGCGAAGTATTCGTTTCGCTTTCGCTTCATTTCCTGTGGTGTATTGCTGCGGCTCAATACCTCTACGGCCAAATCGGGCGCCAAGTCGGGGATCGGATCTTTCGGGACCTGACCGCCGGGAATACTCTCCCATCGGACAAACGCCACGTCCGGAATACGTACCAATCCCGGAAACAGGCGCAACATCCCTCCCTCGCCGGTCACGAGCCCCAGGTTTCTCGGCAAGACGTACTGGTTCAGACAGGTCGCGATCGCCACTGCCAACAACGATTCTCGATACCCCACGGCTTTCTCCACCAGGACCCCGTCGACCAACTCAAACAGCCGATTCTCTCGCCTCTCGATCTCCAATACATCGTTTTCCGTAGCGGTGCCGGGGACGGGACGAAAACGGATTCGGTCCAGCGGGACACCTCCGAGTCGGTCGACAAAATCGGCCAGCGTCTCGACGGCTGCCGGCTCGGTATCAATGGACATGACGAACTCCTGGCTCCATAGTGACTGCCCCTATTCTCGCACCATCCAACCGCAAACACAATGGTCGCTAACGTGATGCCGGCGCGATGCAAGGCGGCGACTCGGCAATCAAGAGAACCTATCGCATCGGTGACTTGCCCAACAATCGCCGGAGCAGCCCAATCTGGCCGGCGTGCAGCATTTCGTGGTGCGAACAGAAAAACAATGCGCCCAGCTTGGTCGGCGTGACCGCGAAGGGTTCGTCGATCGGCTCGGCCAGTTGCTGCTCGGTGCAGGCGGCGAGTTCCTTCACCGCTTGCTGATGCACGCGGTCCAGCACGCTGCGGAGTTCAGCGGGCGTCGGATTGTTGGCCGGCTCCGGCTCGGGCTGCGAGCCTTTGCTGAATTGCTTGCGGAACTTGCTGGACATCAGATCCAGATCTTCGGGCTGCCGGCCACGGATGCGGAACAGGCACAGTCCGTATTCGGCCATCGCCAAGTGTCCGATCTGCCAGGCGATGTGCGTATCCGCTTCGGTCGGCCGCCGAAACCAATCCTCGTCGGTCAGTCCGTCCAACAAACTCAGCGTGTAACCGCGAGCGAATTCGATCTGGCGAATTGCCAGATGAGGGCTATTGGAATCCATCCATTTTCCTTTCTCATTCGGCCGTTAGAGCTAAGGCAAAAAATGGAGGGACAGAAAAATGAAGAGATCATCACTCCAGCTTCTTCCTCATTTTTCTGTCACCCCATTTTTCTGTCAGCTCCTCGTCGGCCATCTTTCTGTGCCCGCGCTCGCGGAGGGCTGCGCCGAGAACCGGTCACCGACGGCCACGGCGTGCCCGCGAAGGAATTCGTCGATGGCCATCGCTCGTTTGCCGGCCGGTTGGACTCGGTCCAGCGACAACAGGCCGTCGCCGGTGGCGACGAGCAGGCGCGATTTGTCCGCCAGCACGACATCGCCCGGCCGGCCGCCGCGTTCCGTATCGGCGGCCACCGAAGCGCGATCCAGGATCAGGCGCATGGCTTCACCCTGCGGTCGCCGCCACGTCGAGAACGTACCGGGCCACGGTTTCAAGGCCCGGACTTGATTCGTAATCCGCCGGGCGGATCGAGTCCAATCGACCTCGCCGTCAGTCTTCTTCAGCCGCGGGGCCTTGGTCGCCGCCGCAGGGTCCTGGGGCGCGCCCAGCGGCGATTGGCCGTCCCACCGCGCGATCATTCCGAGCGCTGCGTGGACTGCATCCACACCGGTCTGCGACAGCCGCTGCTCCAATTGGACCGCATCTTCATCGGGACCGATCGGGATCCGGCGCTGCACGAGGCAAGGCCCGCTGTCCAGCCGCGCGGTCATGTGGATCACGGTCACGCCCGTTTCCGCGTCGCCGTGGTAGATCGCCCAGTTGATCGGAGCCGCACCGCGGTACTTGGGCAGCAGCGAAGCGTGCAGGTTGATGCCGCCCAGCGGTGAGAGCGCCAGCGTGTCCGCCTTCAGAATCTGTCCGTAGTCACAAGCGACCAACAATTGGAAATCAAGCGACGTCAGCGCCCGGCGCGATTCCTCCGCGTTGATATCGTCCGGCTCCAGAATCCGCACGCCGCGTTGGGCGGCCAAGTCGCGCATGGGGGCCAGCGGCGACTTGACGCGGCCCTTGGGCGGCGGCACGGGCCGAGCGACCAGAGCTACCACTTCATGCTCCGAATCCAACAGCGAAGCAAACGTCGGAACCGCAAACGGTCCGGTGCCCATCATCAACAGACGCATGACCAACTCCTGCTCGATGACGACTTTACACGCGGTTCTCCGCGCCCAACATGCGGATCTTGCCGGCGACCGCAGCGGCCAGGTGCTGCCGGATCGGGGCGAACATTTCCAAGGGCAGCGGGTCGATCCGATCCATCGTGGCGACCGACTCTTTCATGCCGTTGAACATGGCGATCCGCATGTCGGCGTACAAGTTCAGTTTGCAGATCCCGTTCCGCACCGCTTCCTGGATCTGGTCCACCGGCGTTCCCGAACCGCCGTGAAGCACCAGCGGCACGGCGCTGGCCGCGTTCAGTTGTTTCAGCCGTTCGATGTTCAGGTTGGGCAGCGACCGGTACACGCCGTGCGACGTGCCGATGGACACGGCCAGCGCGTCGACCCCCGTGCGCTCGACGAACTGCGTCACCTGGTCCGGATCGGTCAGCACGTTCTCTGCGCGGACTTCGTCCCGCAGGTCCATGCCGCCCACCAGGCCGAGTTCCGCTTCGACGCTCGCACCCAGCGGCTTGGCCATCTCGACGGCGGCACGCGTGATGCGGACGTTTTCCTCGAACGGCAAGGCGGAGCCGTCGATCATCACGGACGAGAATCCGAGGTCCAGACCTTTGCGGATCGACTCCAGGCTGCCGGCATGGTCCAGGTGCAGCACGATCGGCAGCCGATGATGATCGGCCACGGCCCGGACCAGCCCCGACTGGTAGATCCACCCGTTGCCATCGTGCGAATTCAGGTCCAATTCCAGGGCCATCAGAATCACCGGCGCCCGCAGGTCCTCGGACGTCTCCAAAATGGTCCGGGCCATGATGTCTTCACTAAAGTCGAACGCGGGCAGGGCGTAGCCGTTGGCCCGGGCGTCGCCCAACACTTCACGCAAGGTTACCAGCATAGAGAATCACGCTTTCGGGTTGAAATCAGACGATGGCAGGGATGGGAGTCATGGGACGCATAGGCTTTTTGGGTCTGCACAGACGGCATCAGCGCATCAGCATGCCTCCGGTTGCGTCGACCGTGGCGCCCGTCATGTACTTGGCCCGGTCGGAGGCGAGAAATACGACTACGTCGGCGACTTCGGATGCATCCGCCACGCGGCCCAGCGGGATACGTTCCAGGTACCGTTGCTCGTTGGCCGCCAGCGCGTCGCGGGCCATGTCGGTGCGCATCATGCCGGGGGCCACGAGGTTCACGTAAATCCCGTGCGGGGCCACTTCGCGGGCCAGCGAGATGCTGAAGCTGACCAAACCGGCTTTGGACGCTGCGTAATGCGCGTGCCCGGTGGTCGCGCCGTGAAAGGCCGCTTGCGACGTGATGTTCACGATCCTGCCGGAACGTTTCGCCGCCAGCCAGCGGCGGACGGCTTCGCGGCAAGTCAGAAACGCGCCCACGAGGTTGATCTGCAGCACGCGTGTGAATTCGGCTTCGCTCATGTCGCGTACGAACGCCGTGGGCCAGATGCCGGCGTTGTTGACCAGGATGTCGACCGGACCCAATTCGCGTTCCGTCGCCGCAAACAGCCGTTCGACATCGGCCTCTTTGCCCACGTCGCCGCCCACCGGCAAGGCTTTCACGCCGTGCTCGGCGCGGATCGTCGTGGCCAGCTCCGCCGCTTCGTCGCCCAGGTCGATCGTGGCCTCCGGATCGCACAAATAGCTGATGGCCACATCGGCCCCTTCGGCTGCCAACCCCAGGCAGATCGCCCGGCCCAAGCCCCGCGACCCGCCGGTCACGATCGCCACTCGGTTTCTCAGATTCAGGTCCACGGTTTCTTGCGCTGTTGAGGGAGTGAACTTAACCGGTTGCGCCGGAACATGACTTCCTAAGGTGCGCTTGGTCCCAGCCATCCCAGAGTCGCCACGATCACGAATTCCTGTAGGTGTCAATTTACCGCAGTCGGGCACCGGCTGCCAGATGGCTGAGGAGGCCGCTGATTGACCCGGTGTTGCTGCAGTGGTACGCTCATCCAACGAACCCCGACACGCACGAACTTCTGTTCCCGGAGGGCCGTTTGTTGAAGAACATGACCTTTGCCGCCGTCCTGCTGACCGCCTTGCTCGCTGCGGGGTGCGGCCAGCCGTCTTCCGTGCCGAGTCCATCGCGGGGCGATGCGCAGCCTGCATCAGGTGATGAATCATCCCGGACCGATCCGGCTGCGCCATCTCCCGTCGTGCCGGAAGCCAAGACCGATCTGCCCGCAAGTCAACCGCACGCGATCGCCACGCCGGAACAGCTCACAGCGGCGATGAAAGAGAAGAACCCCGGCTTCGGCGGCGAGTTGCAGATGCAGCCGATCTCGGCGGATCTGCTGGCCCTGGCCATCAACGATCCGAACGTGAAGGACATCCGCCCCCTGGCCCGCCAGCGGATCGGCGTCCTGGACCTGTCCAAGTGCGACATCGCTGATGTTGACCCGCTGAATGGATTGCCGTTGGTCGAACTGTACCTGGAGGACAACCAGCGACTGGCGGACATTTCGGCCCTGCGCGGCATGCCGTTGCGGAAACTGTACCTCAGCCGCACGCGCGTCGAAAACCTCGGGCCGCTGCGAGGCGCTCCGCTGGAGGAATTGAACTTGTTGGGCACCCGCGTCAAGGACCTCGCGCCGCTGGCCGAATGTCCGATCAGCATGTTGTGGCTCACCGGCTGCCCAGTGGCGGACATCTCGCCGTTGCGCCGCGTCCCGTTGGTCAGCCTGACCCTGCAAGATACGCAGGTTTCGGACCTGAGTCCGCTGGAGGGGCATCCGTTGCAGCGACTGCACATCGGCGGCGCCGAAGTCACCGACCTGACGCCGATCGGCTCGCTGCAATTGACTCGGTTGATCTTCACGCCCGCCAAAATCAAGACGGGACTCGATGCGGTACGCAAGATGGCCAGTCTACAGGAACTGGGCACCCGATTCGACGACGCGGCCGACGACAAGATGCCCCCGGCGGCGTTCTGGGAACTGTACGACAAGGGCGAGGTGAAATGACAGAGACGAGCCGGATCATCGGAACGAATCGCAACGCGGCGCGGCTGACTCGCCGTCAGGCACTGTGGTCCTTGGGCCAAGCTGCAGCGGCCCTCGTCTGCCGCGGATCCTATGCGGCGTGCGCGGCCGCAACGGCGGACGGCGGCAAGGCGATTCGCGGCCAACTGGCCGATGAAATCGAGCGGGTGATGTGGGACAAGGTGCTGGACGCTTGGTATCCGCGGTGCCTGGACACGCAACGCGGCGGGTTTCACGAGGACTTTTCGCAAGACTGGACTCGCGGCGCGACGGACTCGAAGTTCCTCGTCTACCAGGCCCGCCAGACCTGGACCGCAGCGGCCGTGGCGCTGGCTTATCCCCAACGGAAGGACAGGTTCCTGTCGTACGCTCGGCACGGACTGAGATTTCTGGCGGACAAGATGTGGGACGCCCAGCGTGGCGGCTTCTTCGAACGCACGGACGCCGCCGGGCAGCCCATGCCGGACAAGATGCCCTGGAAGCAACTGTACAGCTACGCGTTCGGGATGTACGCTGCAGCCGCGGTCAGCGAGGCGACCGGCGACTGCGACGCCGTGGAACTTGGCAAGTCCGCCTTCAACTGGCTGGATACTCACGCCCACGATGCGGAGTGCGGCGGCTACTTCGAACACGTGACGGCGGACGGACAAAGCGTGGCGGTGGATGTCCCTGCCGAACCGCTGGGCCGCGGCCTGCCGGTCATCGGCCAGGTCGGGTACAAGTCGATGAACGCACACATCCATTTGCTGGAGGCATTGACAGCCCTGCGACGTGTCTGGAACGACGCGCGATTGACGGCGCGGTTGCAGGAAGTCTTCGAGATCGTGCGAGACAAGATCGTGCTGCCGGGCGGGCATCTGAACATGTTCGCGGCACGGGACTTCAAGCCGCACGACGAGCGCAGCTCGTTCGGGCACCAACTAGAGATCGCATACCTGCTGGAGGAAGCCGCCGAGGTGTTGCGCCGCCAGGACGCGGAAGTCACGGCTCGCACGGCGCTGCAGGCCGTCGATCATGCGCTGCGTTGGGGCTGGGATCAAGACCACGGCGGCTTCGCGGACGAAGGCCCGCCCACCGGCCCGCCGGCGAGGACCGACAAGGTCTGGTGGGTCCAAGTCGAGGGTCTGAACGGCCTGCTGACCGCCGCGCGGCTGACACCGCAGAAAGACGAGTACTTCCGGCGATTCACGGAGACTTGGGCCTTTTTCCGCAAACACATGATCGACGACCAGTACGGCGGGTGCTACGAGACCGTCGCGCCGGACGGCAAACCGCTGCGCGTGAACAAGGCCACGCCTTGGAAGGCCGCCTACCACGCCACCCGCGCCCTGCTGTTTTCGACCCACGAACTGCGCCGGGCCTAACGCCCGAAAAAATCACACGCAGAAAGACAGGAGAGCTGACAGAAAGATGGGGTGACAGAAAGATGAAAGAGAGAAACAGAGGTTAGCGGCGAGATTCGCTTTCCTTATTTTTCTGTCACCCCATCTTTCTGTCAGCTCTTCCTGCTTACCCGGATGTTTCCTGCCCCCACACCCTCACCCCAGGAGATCGCCGTCATGACCAAAAGCCTTTCTTCCGCACGCTGCATGCTCTTTCTGTTGGCAGCCGCAGGACTCATGTTTCTGGGCTCGCTGGCGCGGGCGGCCGAGCCGGATTTCTTCGTGGCCACCAACGGCAGCGACCAATGGTCGGGCAAACTCGCGGAGCCCAACGCGGACGGGGCCGACGGACCGTTTGCCAGTTTTCAGCGAGCGCAACAAGCGGTTCGTGAATTGAAACACGCTCAGGCGGACCGCGACCACGCGATCGTCGTCTCGATTCGCGGCGGCACGTATTGGCTCCCAGCCCCGATTTCTTTCGGGGCCGAGGATTCCGGCACAGAGAAGGCGCCGGTCGTCTATCAGGCTTTTGGCGACGAGCGTCCCATCTTCTCCGGCGGCCGATCGATCACGGGCTGGAAAACGGATCAGCCCGGCCGCTGGTACGTCGATCTTCCGGAGGTCAAGGAAGGCAAATGGCATTTCTGCCAGCTGTTCGTCGGGGACCAACGGCGGTTCCGGCCGCGGTTGCCGAAAAAGGGCTACTTCAAGATCGCCAAGGCCGGCGATTCCACGCCGAAAGCGGCGGGCAAAGGCTTTGATCGGTTCGGTTTTGGGGAAGGCGAACTGGACGCGAACTGGGCCAACTTGAACGATGTCGAGGTCATGCCGTTCCATTCCTGGACCGCTTCGCGTCTGCCCATCGCTTCGATCGACGCGCAGGAAAAGACCGTTACGGTCACCGGTCACACGACCGGCACCAGCTCGTGGGCAGCCTTTCACAAGGGCCACCGCTATCTGGCGATCAACGTCAAGGAGGCTTTGACCGAACCCGGCGAGTGGTACTTGGACCGGCCCAGCGGACGGCTCACCTATCTTCCGCAGTCGGGCGAAGATCCGCAGCAGACCTCCGTCATCGCGCCGCGACTTCGGTATCTGCTGCTGCTGGCCGGCGAACTCGCACAACGTCGCTGGGTCCAACACATTCAGCTGCGCGGTTTGACCTTCGCGCACAGCAACTGGACCACGCCGCCGGAGGGCCAATCGTTCCCGCAGGCCGAAGTCAACTTGGGTTCCGCCGTAGCCGCGACGGCGACTCGCAACGTGGTAATCGAGAACTGCGCGGTGCGGCACACCGGCGAATACGCCGTGGCCTTTGGGCCCGGTTGCCAGCACAACCGCGTCGAAGGTTGCGAGTTGTTCGACCTGGGCGCGGGCGGCGTCAAGCTCGGCAGCGCGTTGCCGGCCGAGTGGGGCGACACGCTGGCCCCGCCTAAGGACGACGAGGCGTTAGTCTCGCACCAGACGATCCGCAACTGCCGCATCGCCCACGGCGGCCGCCTGCACTCGGCCGCCATCGGCGTCTGGATCGGCCACTCGCCGTACAACCTGGTGGAACATAACGACGTGGTCGACTTCTATTACTCCGCCTTTTCCGTGGGTTGGGTATGGGGCTATGCCCCGAGCCGCGCGCACCACAACGACATCGGCTTCAATCACGCCTACAAGATCGGACAGGGCGTGCTGAGCGACATGGGCTGCATCTATACGCTGGGCGTTTCGCCCGGCACCGTGATCCACGACAACCACTTTCACGACGTGACCTCGTTCGACTACGGCGGCTGGGGCTTGTACACCGACGAAGGTTCCACCGGCATTGTGATGAAGAATAACCTCGTCTACCGATGCTCGCGAGCCGGATTCCACCAGCACTACGGCAAAGAGAACCGCATCGAAAACAACATCCTGGCGTTCAACGGCGAACAGCAGTTGCAGCGAACTCGCACCGAAGAACACATCTCGTTCTGGTTCGAGCGGAACATCGTCTACTGGGACAACGACAGCCCGCTGCAGGGCTCGAACTGGAGGGACGACAACTTCCGGATGGACTACAACCTGTACTTCAGCGCAGGCCAGAAGCCGGCCACGTTTTTCGACGGACTGACGTTCGATCAGTGGCAGCAGAAGCGAAGGCAGGACCAGCACTCGATCATCGCCGATCCCGGTTTCGTCGACGCCAAGAAGGACGATTTCCGGCTCAAGCCCGATTCGCCCGCGTTGAAGTTGGGATTCCAGCCGTTCGACGCCTCCAAAGCCGGCCGGCAGACCCCCGCGGTATTGACCAAAGACCTGCCGCCGGTGCCGGCCGCGTTTGAGTGACAGGCCCGGCGGCGAGCAGCCCAACCACAGTCCCCACCGTCACGCGCAAACCACGAATGCACGGCTTGCCCCCCATCACTGCCGGGTTGTGAGTGATCCGAGAAAACTTCATTGCCGTCCTTTCCTGTCGCCTGAGTCCAAAGTCGAATGCATGAGTGCCTTTGCTGACTGGGCACACGAGCGAACCCCCGACATTGTAGCATTCCGCACGTGTGCCGGCCCCCCCAGGCTACGTTCCACTGTGGCCGGAACTCGAAACCGGGTCCAATTGGCCGGCCCCCGACGCCAAGTGCCCTTAGGCGAGCGCATTCCGTCCTTTTTTCGTGAACACGGATTCAGATCGTCTCCGGCAGTTGATAGGGCGCCCGCCGCGGGCGGTCCAGGTAGGTGTTGGCGTCCGGATCGTCAGGGAACTGTTCCTTGACCGGGTCCCACTTCAGGCGGCGGCCGGCCCAGCGGGCGATGTTGGCCAAGTGGCAGACGGTGATCGACCGGTGGCCGATTTCGACGTCCGCCACGGGCTTGGCGCGGGTCTTCATGCACTCGATCCAGTTGCCCACGTGGCTCTGATCGCCGCCCTTGGCTTCCTTGTTGATCTCCTCGGCGATCTCCGCCGGGTTGGTGGCGACCCGGCCGCGGGTGAGGTCCATCTTGCCGTGCTCGCCGATGAAGATCCCGCCGCCCTGGCTGCCGTTGTCCAGTTTCACGGTCACGCCGTTGGCATAACGGAAGAAGACCATCGGGACCTGACAGATCTTGTTGCCCCGGGCCGGCGATTCGGGCGCAGTGTAGGTGGGCGGGTTGAACTTGTCGCCCTCCGTCCAGACTTCGACCGGGCCGCTGTCGTCCATCCCCAAGGCGCACTGAATTTGGTCGATGCCGTGCGCGCCCCAGCCCGTCATCTCGCCGCCCGAGTACGGGCGGAACGAAAGCCAGCCGGGATTCGCGCGAGGCGCAAACAGGTCCTTGTTGTACGGGACCAAGGGCGTCGGGCCGCACCACATGTCCCAGTCCAGTCCCTCCGGCACGGGCTCCGCCGGCAGCGCGCACTCCCACGGGCTGGGATAGTTCGCGCCGATGACCTCCTTGATCTTGCCGAGCTTGCCCGTGCGCACGTACTCGCAGGAGACGCGGTTCACGGCCTGTGAGCGCTGCTGACTCCCAACCTGGAAGACCCGTTGGTACTTGCGCGCCGCCTGGACCATCAACCGGCCTTCGCGGATCGTCAGGCTGAGGGCCTTCTCCGCATACACGTCCTTGCCGGCCTGGCAAGCGTGAATGGTTACCAGTGCCCGCCAGTGGTCGGGCGTGGCGGTTACGATGGCGTCTACGTCCTTCCGTTCCAACAATTTGCGATAGTCCTGGTACGGCTCGCCGCCGCCCAGTTTCTTGCACATGTCTTCGGCGCGAGACAGAAACACGTCCGCGATGCCGATGAAGCGGCAGTCCTTGGAGCCGACGGCGCCGCGCAGCACGCCGCTGCCTTGGCGGCCGATCCCGATCCCGCCGATGCCGATGCGGTCATTGGCGCCGGGACCGCCCTGGAATGCCAGGATGCCGGAAGGGATGATGTACGGAGCCGCGATGCCCGCGGCAGCCAGCGCGCTGGTGTGACGCAGGAACTGTCGGCGGGAGAGTCTGGTTGTTTGAGCCATCGTTCTGTCCTTTCTCAGTGGCGCAGATGGTGTGGGGCATGTCCAGGAATGAAAAGGGGGAGCCACAGGCTGGCGGACCATTGCCAAGCTGGTAATTATCGGCTCATCATAGCAAGACTCAGGTCTGCGATGCAAAGCTATCCCCACAGGAATTCCCGTTTTGGCCGCTGATGCAAAAGGGATCGGACAGCGACCGGTGAGGAGGCTTGGGGCGGAGCATCCCGTGCCGGTTTCTTCCCCGTCAGAACTCGCCGGCCGGCTCTCCGTCGTTCCGCGCCGCCAGGTGCTCCAGCGTGGTCCCGTCGATCGTTTCGGAGACCATGCGCACCGAGCCGTCGCCGAGCACGAAGTGTACGCCGCCCGGATGGTGACTGGAAAACGCCTGCTCGCCCGGCCCGTTGATGCGCCAATCGGGCTCGCCGTTCAGCCACCATGCGGTGTCGCTCAGCCACAGCGTATCGCCCGTGGGGCCGCGCATCCCGGCCCAGATCGCCCCGCGTTTGCCGTCCTCGCCGGGATCGAGCCGGCATTCGCCGACCGCCAGCGTCTGCGACGAACCGTCAGTGATTTGTTCGACCGAGACGCGGCTGTTCACGAAAAACGTCCCGTTCTGGCGGATCAGCACCGGATGCGAAGTGGAAAGCTGAGTCTCGTTGCCCAATACGCCGTGATAGCTGGATTTGGCGTGCTCGCTCTTGCGGTGATTCAGGCCCCCTGCGGTGTCCGCCGGACAAACGAAGATCGACAGGACCGATTGCGTTGGCTCGCTGGGCGTCGTCGCAAACGGCGCACCGCCGCCGAACTGGGCCGACATCACTTGCAGCTCGTCGTACAGTCCCTGCTGTTCCAAGTGCGGCAGCAGGAACGTCGTCCAGGACCAACTGGGCAGCCAGCCGCTGGCCTCGCCGAGGAAGGCGGGAGGAAAGCCACCATGGACGTCGTGATAGTGGTGCAGCGCGATGCCGATTTGCCGCAGATTGCTCTTGCACTGGGCCGCGCGAGCCGAGCCGCGGGCGGCCTGTACGGCGGGCAGCAGCAAGGCAAGCAAGATGCCAATGATCGCGATCACCACGAGGAGTTCGACCAGCGTGAATGCCGCATGCTGCGAGCGTCGTCCGTTCATCCCGGCGTCCCCCTGCACGAACTGGAGACTGAAGAATCGTCACGCCACTGACTGAAACACCAACATGAATCGTGTCCCGGCCAAACCGCCGAAATCTCACCATACCCGAAACCGCAGACGAAGTCCAGAAGCCGGCCAGAATTGGCCCCTCCGTTGCCCACGCCACGGAATCAGCCCACCGCTCGCAAAATCGCTCCCAGCGTCGCGCCGGTCGCCGCCACGTAGTCTTGCGGGGCCAGCAGAATCTGGGCGCCGCGGATGCCCGCCGAGACCGCGATCGTCGCATTCAGCACGGCGGACTCGTCCAGGTACACCGGATAGTGCTTCTTGCACGCCAGCGCCGTTACGCCGCCACGGATGTACCCGGTCAGCGGCTGCAACTGACTGACCGGAACCATCTCCATGCTGCGATTGCCGGACAGTCGCGCCAGTGCCTTCAGGTCCAACTCGTGATCGCCCGGCACCACGGCCAAGACGACGCCGTGTTTGTCGCCCTTGACCGCCAGCGTCTTGAACACCTGCTCGGCCGGCAGCCCGATCTGGCCGGCGACTTTGATCGCCCGCAGATCGTCCGGATCGACCTCGTACTCCCGCAGTTCGTAGGCGATCCCCGCCTTGTCCAGCTGACGTGTGGCGTTGGTCTTCATAAGTTGTTTGCCGACTCGGCGATTGCTCCGCCCCCTGCTGCCTTGTGCGGCAGGCCTCGAAGTCTTGTCAGCAAGAGGAGGAACGTTGTCCCGCATCGCCCGCGATATTATCGGATTCCGCGCGATTCAGCAACGGGACGGACTCGCTCGCAGGCGGGGAGGATCGAATGGAGCGTTGGGGTCAGGTTGTGAACGGGCCGGACGGGAAGTAGACTACGGCCGGCGTGCGTGCGTCGCGTTTTGATTGAGGTGGATCGCCGCGGGCATCGTTCGAGAAGCGACTGTTCAGTGCATATTGCTGATCATCACGCGGAGCGTGATGGCTACTTTGACGGGGCGACAGCTATTCTCGAACGCTGCTAACCATCCACGGGCTTGACCAAGAGGAAGTCGATATGAAGTTCTGCAGCCCTGGGCGTCAACGCGCTGGTTTTGGCCGGGAAGAAGCCCGGTTTTGTCGCAAGCGCGGTGCTTCCGGATGGCCGCGTTTCTTCTCAACGCTGCTGCTCTTGGGCGTCTTGGCCGTGTTCTCGGCACGGTGCGGCGGTCCGTCGTTGGCCGCAGACGGACCTGCGGCTGGGAGGGGCGCGAATGTGGCAGCAGACGGCTTGATCGCTTCGCCCGAGCCCGGCTGGCCGCAGTGGCGTGGTCCCCGGCGGGACGGGATCTCGGACGAAATCGGTCTGCTGCCGACTTGGCCCGAAGACGGTCCTCGGCTGCTGTGGAAAGTCGACGGTCTCGGACAGGGCTGGTCGTCGCCGATCGTGGTCCAGGAGCGGGTGTACGTGACCGGAGACGTCGCTGACGATTTGATCGTGTTCGCCTTCGACCTGGGCAGCAAGCTCTTGTGGCAGGCCAAGAACGGCGCCGCCTGGCAAGGCTCTTTTCCCGGCGCCCGCGCGTGTTGCACCTATTCGCAGGGCCACCTGTACCATCTGAACGCGCACGGGCGTTTGGCGTGCTTGGACGCCGCCGACGGACGCGAACGGTGGGCTGTGAACGTGCTGGAGCGATTCAACGCCGAGAACATCACGTGGGCGATCAGTGAATGCCTGTTGATCGACGGCCCGCGCGTGATCGTGACGCCCGGCGGCCCCCGGACGCTGGTGGCGGCGCTGGACAAACAGACCGGCCGGACCGTGTGGACGAGCGAACCGCTGGACGGCGAACGCACCTCCTATTCGTCTCCGATTCTGTTTCACTACGCGGGGCGCCGGCTGATCGCCAACTGCTCAGCCGGCCACGGTTTCGGCCTCGATGCGGACGGCGGACGTTTGCTGTGGAGCGTGCCCCTGCGAAACCCCCACGATACGAATGTCTCCACCCCCGTGTATCGCGATGGCCAGGTGTTCTACGTCACGCCGTATGCCGAGGAGGGCCGCGCCTACACCCTACGAGCGGAAGGGGACCGCATCGCCGCCGAACAAGCGTGGCAGTCATCCCTGGATACCGTGACCGGCAGCGGCGTGCTGATCGGCGACACGCTGTTTGCATCAGGCTATCGGAATCAGAAACTGTGGCTGGGCGTCGATTGGGCCAGCGGCCGGACGAAATTCGAGCAGAAGGCGTTCACGACCGGCGCGGCGGTCTACGCCGATGGCCGGCTGTACGTCCTCGACGAGAAGGGCGCGGCGGGGATGCTGAAACCCGATGCCGGCGGTCTGCACGTCGCCGGTCGATTCCAGCTAGTGACCGGCCGAGTCCGCGACGCCTGGGCGCACCCCGTGTTGCTCGACGGCCGCCTGTACCTCCGCTACCACGACACGCTGTGGTGCTACGACGTGAGGGGCCCCTGAATCAAGCTGCGCAGTTCTGAGGCCAGGAAGAAGGAACCCGCTACGCAGATCAGGTCTTCCGGCGCGGCCATCGCGCGGGCCAACTGCCAAGCACCGGCCGAGTCGCCGCTGGTCAGCAATTGACAGGACGACGCGTTCCCGCCAGCCAAGAGCCGCTCGACGGTTTTTCGCAGCTGATCGGGATGGGCCGCTCGCGGATTGTTCAGGAACCGCGTCAGAATCACCACATCAAACTCGGCGAGCAGAGGCCTGAGCATGGCGGCCACGTCCTTGTCCTGACTGGCGGCGAACACCAGGACGCGGCGGCGCGTCTTGTCCCTGGGACACGTCTCGCGGATCACGTCGATCAGGGCTCGAGCCGACGCCACGTTGTGCGCCGCATCGATGATCACGGTCGGCCGCTGCCGGACGACCTCGGTTCGGGCCGGCATGTCGACACGCGCCAGCCCGTTGCGAATCGCAGCTTCGTCCACTCGCCAACCCCGCTCGCGCAGTCTGCCGATGGCAGCCAGCGCCACGGCGCCGTTGGCGGCCTGGTGCCGGCCGATGAGTCCGATGCGCAGCCCGTCCCATTCGCTTCGGACCCCCGCGACGTCTTCCCAATAGTCGAATTCGGACCAGCCGTGTGGCCAGGCAGAGTCCGAAGCCGGGGTGCACAGCGGCGGATGCGAGCCGCCATAGCGATGATGAAAGTGAGTGCCGGCGACGTAACATTCGCAGTCGTGGCGCGAGGCAACCTGCTGGATGACTCCGAGCGGTTCCGGTTCCGTGACGCCGGTCACCACCGGAACTCCCGGCTTGATGATCCCCGCCTTCTCTCCGGCGATGGACGCCAGCGTGTTGCCCAACTGCCGCATGTGATCGAAGCTGATGCTGGTGATCACCGAGACTTGGGGACGGCAGATGTTGGTCGAATCCAAGCGGCCGCCCAGCCCGACTTCGAGGACGGCCACGTCGACCCGGTAATGGGCGAAATGCAGCAGGGCGGCGGCCGTGGTGATCTCGAAGTAGGTCGGCCCCTGACCGGCCTCGCCGCGCGTCTGGCAATCACGGTCCATCGCGTCCACCGCGGGACGAATCTGACGGATCAGCGCCACGAATTCCTCGCGGCTGCACAGCCGGCCGTCGATCTGCAGACGCTCTTCGACGCACGTCACGTGGGGCGACGTGTACAAGCCCGTCCGGTATCCGGCCGCGCTCAACACGCCGGCGATCATCGTCGACGTAGAGCCCTTGCCCTTGGTTCCGGCCACGTGGACGATCGGGAATCGCTCGTGAGGATCGCCCAGTCGCGACGCCAATTCCCGCATCCGGTCCAGCTTCAGCCCGCGCGACCGACGGGGGAACCTGTCGGCCCGCTCGTAGTCGATCCGCCCGAACAAAAAGGCCAGCGCGGTGTCGTGATCCACGATGTCCGGAGCAGGCAGCATAGCGTGTCGTCCTGGATGATGAACGGGCGGACATTCCAGCGGGATCAAACAACCGTGATTCGATACTTCCATCGCACGGTCGACGGAAACCTGAGCGTACGCAAGCCGGCAGCGATCACCAGCAAGTCGCCGGCGCGTTCGATCCGGGACGGGAGCGAGTCTGCGGCCGGCTCGACGCTCAATTCGACACCGGCACCCACCGCAATGCGACCCTCCCGCGCGGAACTTCCCCAGTCGTCGTGCAGCGTCCGATAGCTGCTGCCCAGCCACCGCGGTTGACGCTGCACGCGGCACGCCACGTCAAACGTCAAGCTCGCCGTAGCCGCATCCGCTTCGACGCTTTGCGACCAGTGGCTCTTGCCGGCCATCCCCAACAACAGCGCGCGGGGCCGGCCGGGCTGGAGTTCTTCCAGACTCAACTGTTGCAGGGCCGGACTGGCGGGCCAAGGATCCTGCTGCGTGCCGAGTTCGGCCCTCAGGCAGACGGTCACCGAACGCCCCTCCAGACAGGCAATCTCGTGCCCGAAACGGTCCTCGTCCCAGGTGAATGTGACCCGCAGTCCACGTCCGCCGCAGCCGAGGACCTCCAGAATCCGCGGCGCGGCGTCAGTTGTCCTCACGATCCGCCACCTTTGCCGGCGCAGCGTCTTGCTGGACCCGCCAACGCAAATACGAGTCGAGAAAGGGCTGCAGGTTGCCGTCCAAGACGCTGTTGAAGTTGCCGACCAGGTAGCCCGTCCGCGCATCCTTGACCCGTTGGTCGGGGTGCAGGAAGTAGTTGCGGATCTGCGACCCAAACCCCACGCGGGCTTGCTTCTGGTACTTCTGGGCCTGCTCCGCCTCGCGTTTTTCTTCTTCGACACGAGCCAGCCGGGCCCGCAGCATCTTCCAGGCGGTCGCCCGATTCTTGTGCTGGCTGCGTTCGTTCTGGCACTGCACGACGATGCCCGTCGGGGTGTGCGTCAGGCGGATGGCGCTGCTCGTCTTGTTCACGTGCTGGCCGCCGGCGCCGCTGGCCCGAAAAACGTCCTCGCGCACGTCTTTCTCCGCCACGTCGATGTCGATGTCGTCGGACACCTCCGGGGACACGTCGACGGCCGCGAAACTGGTCTGCCGCTTGCCTTCGGCATTGAACGGGCTGATGCGGACCAAACGGTGCATGCCCGTCTCGCCTTTCAAGTAGCCGTAGGCCATCGGTCCCCGAACGGCGATCGTGGCGTTGCTGATCCCCGCCTCTTCGTTGTCGTTGCGGTCCAACAAGGCCACCGTATAGTCGTTCTTCTGAGCCCACTGGCAGTACATCCGCAACAGCATCTCGGCCCAGTCGGCCGCGTCCGTACCGCCGTCGCGAGCGTTGATGCTGAGGATGGCCCCGTGATCGTCATGGGGACCGTTCAGCAGCGCCCGCAGCTCCAAGTCCTCCAGTTGGTGTTCGAGTCGCTCGACCTCCGACGCCACCTCGGCTGCCGCCGATTCGTCATCCTCGGCCAGTTCCATCAGCGCCTCCAGATCGCCGGCGGCCGCGATCAATTCCTCCAAGGGCCCCAGCACCGACCTCAGCGACTTCAAGCGCCCGACCGTCTCCTGCGCCCGCTCTTGGCTATCCCAAAACCCCGGAGCGGCCATTCGGGTCTCGATCTCGGAAACCTGTTTTTGCTTGTTGTCGTAGTCAAAGACTGTCCCGAAGCTGCACAAGTCGTTCCTGGATACTTCTGGCTCGGTCGATCAGTTGGGTTTCCATACGTTCCTCAAAACTTCAAAAAGCACGTGACAATTGCGAAATCCTCCGCCGCAAGGCATAACCCCACTTCAACACTTATCTTATCGCCAAACGCCACGATCTGAAAAGGGGCATCGCCTCCGCTCCGCCCCGCCCGCCGCCATGCCGGTTGCCAATCTGACCCGATCGGCCTAGACTGCCGGCAGATAGATTCCGCGTCCAGCGTGGCGGTTTGGACACTTGGCAGAAGCCAACGCCCGCCCCCGCTGGCAGCGCCGCAATCACTGCCGTGTCAGAGCCATGATCTGAAATTTGAAATCTGAAATCTGAAATCTGAAATCCTGGAGCCCTGCCTCCTGCCCCCTGCCTCCTGACCCCTGACCTCCGTATTCCCATGTCACGCGTCGTATTGGCCATGTCGGGCGGTGTAGACAGCAGCGTGGCCGCCCACCTGTTGCTGCAGCAGGGGCACGAAGTCATCGGCGTGTTCATGCGGCGCGGCATTCACTCCCCGGCGGCCACGTGCGGCGTGAAAGGCGCCGTCGCGTCGACTGCGACGTCGATGTCGGAGGACCGATCCGAGCAGGATCAAGAGTGCTGCAGCGCCGCCCACGCAGAAGACGCGCGCCGCGTGGCCGATCGTCTGCAGATCCCTTTCTGTGCGCTCGACCTCCAGGAGGACTTCTCGCGGATCATCGACTATTTCGTGTCCGAATACACGGCAGGCCGCACGCCGAACCCCTGCGTGATGTGCAACATGCAGATCAAGTTCGGCCGGCTATTCGACTATGCCGACAGCGTCGGCGCCGAATTCCTGGCCACGGGACATCACGCCCGAATCGTCCGCCGTGCGGATTCCGAGGTCCCGGAATTGCACCGCAGCGTCGACGCGGCCAAGGATCAGTCCTACGCCCTGTTCGGCGTCCAGCGGCAGATGCTGCCGCGGATGCTCCTGCCGGTCGGCTGGTACGAGAAGTCCCAGATTCGCGAATTGGCTGACCAGATCGGCTTGCAGATCGCCGACAAGCCTGACAGCCAGGAGATCTGCTTCGTCGCCCCCGGCGAGCACGCCCGGTTTGTGCGCGAGCACCGCGACGCGGGGATCGACACCGCCGGAGAGTTCGTCAGCATCGACGGCCGCCTGCTGGGCCGGCACACGGGGATCGAGAATTTCACGATCGGCCAGCGCCGCGGTTTGGGCATCGCGCTGGGCGAACGCGCCTTTGTGGTCTGCATCGAGCCGGATACGAAGCGCGTGGTGATCGGCAAACGCGAAGACTTGGCACGTGCCGACTTGACCGCCGATCGCACCAACTGGCTGGTTGATCCACCGTCAGGCCCGTTCCGCTGCCAGGCCAAGATACGCTACAATGCCCAAGCGGCTCCGGCCACAGCCGAGGCCCTCCCGGACGACCGTCTGAGCGTCCATTTCGACCACCCGCGTTACGGCGTAGCCCCCGGCCAGGCCGTCGTCTGCTACGACGGCGACCGCGTCCTCGGCGGCGGCTGGATCAACGCATAAGGTTGGTTCAGTGTCCCACCTCCACCCTCCACCGGCCCCGCGACCTCGTGGAGCGAGCGCGCGACATCTGCAAGTTCCGCGGCTGGCCGGCGGTTCTGACAGAGGAGATCCTGTCGCTCGCTTGGCGCGGCTATTTCGGCACCGACGCGCCCGTCGATGCGCAGTACCCGTGCTCGCCAGGCGGCGCCGGTTTCCAGACGGGCGACAATCCGCGCCGGCGATGCCGGACGGACGGTCAATCGGCCCCCCCATTCCGCAAGCTCCTGGTTGAGGATGCCAATAACGATCGGCGGAATTTTGGACCAAACGGTTTCTTGCCGCTTCGCCGCGTCGCGCTGTTGGTTCTTGAATTCGATTCGGCGCTGACGCGTCGGGGACACCGGGCACTGCGTGGAAGCTCACGCGCCGGCATTCTATCGGCGATCGTTCTCGGTTCGTAGGGTGCGACGCCGCTGTGCAACATTGACGGCGTTCGGCTTTTGCCGCATACTCTTTGATCGCGGAGAGCAGACAGCGAAGGGCGGAAAGCGGAGACCCAGGCCATCCACTTGACTGTTCGTTGCGGCCGAATCCTCTCGGTGGCGAGCGGTGGGCGTTAGCCCACCGGTGTTTTCCAAGGTTCGCCTGCTCGCGTGGAAGAAACCGCTGGGCTAAAGACCACCGGCGCTTCCGAGGGTTCGCCTGCTAGCGTGAAAGAAACCGATGGGCTAAGGCCCACCGTTGGTCGACGTGAGACAGCCGAAGAACTGAGAGGTGCAAAACCCAATGTCTACGATTCAGCAAACCGACCTGAAGGCTTATTGTTTGGGTGTCGCGCAGGCTGCCAAGGCGGCGGCTGGCGAGTTGGCTCTGGTCAGCGGGGCCCAAAAAGATGAGTGGCTCAAGTTGTCCGCCCGGTTGTTGCGCGAGCGCGGCGACCAGATCCTGGCGGCCAACGCGCAAGATCTTGCGGCCGCGCCCGGATTTGGCTTGAGCGACGCCCAAATCGACCGCTTGCGATTGACCACCGCGCGCATCGAGGGCATCGCCGCGGCCCTGGAGGAAATCGCCATGCTCCGCGACCCGGCGGGGGAGATCATCGAATCGTGCCTGCGGCCGAACGGCTTGGAGGTCAGCAAAGTCCGCGTGCCGTTGGGCGTCGTTTTCTTCATCTACGAATCGCGTCCCAACGTGACGGCCGACGCAGCGGCGATCTGCGTCAAGAGCGGCAACGCGGTGATCCTGCGCGGCGGCAAGGAAGCGGCCCACTCCAGCCGAGCGATTGTCGACCTGTTGACCGAGGCCGCCGCGGTCCACGGTTTGCCGGCACACGCGGTCCAACTGGTGGCTACCGCCGATCGCGATGCCGTGGGGCATTTCCTGTCGCTGCCGGAGTACATCGACGTGGCGATCCCTCGCGGCGGGGAGAGTTTGATCCGCCGTGTCGCGGCCGAGGCCAAGATGCCGGTGATCAAGCATTTCACCGGGAACTGCCACGTGTACGTCGATGCCTCGGCCGATCTGGACATGGCGGAAACGCTGGCGATCAACGCCAAGTGCCAGCGGATGGGGGTGTGCAACGCCTGCGAGTCGTTACTGATACACCGCGACGTGGCGGACGCATTCTTGCCGCGCATCGGGGCCGCGCTGCAACAGCGGGGCGTCGAATTGCGAGGCGACGACGCGACCTGCAGCCTGGTCGCCGGCGCCAAGGCGGCGTCGGAGGAAGATTACCACGCGGAGTACCTGGGGCCGGTGATTTCGGTCAAGGTGGTCGAGTCGCTGGACGAAGCGATGGCGCACATCAACAAGTACGGCTCGCACCACACCGATGCCATCGTCACCAAGGACCTGGCGGCGGCCCGCAAGTTTACGCGATGCGTGGACAGCTCGGCGGTGATGGTCAACGCCAGCACGCGGTTCAACGACGGCGGCGAGTTCGGCTTGGGCGCGGAAATCGGCATCAGCACCGACCGCTTCCACGCCCGCGGCCCGTGCGGCCTGAAGGAACTGACCACCTACAAATACGTCGTCTTCGGGGACGGGCAAGTGCGGACGTGACACGACGCAGCGCGGGGCCGCAACCGAATCAGTCGAAATCACTGAACAGGAGGAAACAGAGGAAACGGAGTGGCGACTCTCTCTTCACAACCATAACCCACGCGACTTGTTGGCCGTGTCCGCCGCCGACACGGCCAACAAGTAGACCGTTTGGTGTCATGACGGCACGGATTGGAGAGCGCGTGCTACGAATCGCGGCCGCCCGAAGGGCGTAATGCGTCTTGTTGGCGATCATCACGCGGAGCGTGATGGCTACGTTGGGAACAGCAACACGGGGCCGAGGATCTGGTCGCGGGGGACGCCCGGTTGCGGCCAGTGGCGGCTGTCGCGGGAGATCGGCACGTTGTCACCGAGGACCAGCACTTCGTCGTTGCCCAGGGGGGCAGCCGTGGACCAGTCGCGGCCCAGGCCTTGGGGGTCCAAGTAGTGCAGGTCGCGGAACACCTGCAGACGGCGGATGACGGCGGACAGTCCGTCCAGGGCGATCCCCAACGGCCGGCTCTGTGCCAAAGTCCGATCCTGTTCTCCTCGCAATCCGGCCTCCGGCGAGGGATCGCGCTGCAATGCCGCACGCGCAAAATCCCCCGCTCCGTCAGGCGGCTCGTACGGCCAGCAGATCACGACCCGTTCGTCCACCGCCAAAATGGCCTGCCGATCGCACAGAGCGAATTCGAGCTTGACGTCCTGAGCGTAGGCGGCCGCCGGCAGGGACGCCGTCGCGACGAGACGACCGTCGCGATACAGCCTCGCTTGCTTGGCGGGGAATTCCATCGCCGCGCGGAACCAAGCCTCGCCGTCGAAACCTCGGAGCACGACGCTGCCCTGAGTGCCTTCCAACCGCAGGCGGGCGACCAGCAGCAGGTCGCTCACCCGGCGCAGCTGCCGCGACTCGTCCTGGTTGTAGCCGTAATTGTCCAGCACCGGGTACTCGTCCGTGCGTGGCAGCGGCGAGGCGAAGCAGCGCCAGTGATGATAGACCAGCCACTCCAGGCCGGCAGCAGCGGGCCGGTTGGGCTGGCAGCAATACCCTTGCCGGCCGCGATTCCAGCCGCTGATTCTGGCTGTTTGCCAGCGGTCCGGCAGATGGCCGGCGCGGGCAGGTTCAAAACCGCTGTCATGCACCAGGATGGCGACCCGGCGGAGTTGATCGAGCGTCTTGCGGACGATGCGGCCGTCGGCATACACGTCGCCGCCGCGGATGAAAATTCGTTCTCCGGGCAATCCCACGACGCGTTTGACCTCCAAGTAGTCGGGATCGCTTGGCGAGCGAAAAGCGACCGCGTCCCAGCGTTGCGGTCGGCACCAGCGGCAGGCCAGGCGATCGATCAGCACCCGCTGGCCGGGATATAGGACGGCATCGTGCAGATCATGCTGGACGAACCCGCAGTTCGGGCACACGACCCGTTCATCCGCCGGCGGATGCTCCGCGTCGTACCGGCAGGGAAACCGGCAATCGCCGCAGCGCAACAGGAAATGGGCGCCGCGCAGATGGTCCGCCATCGACCCGCCGGCGATCCGCACGGGACGGACCATGCCCTGCAGAAAGCCCAGCCGGACGCCGATCAGGGCGATCAGCACGGCGCCGGCCACGGCGGTTCGCTTTCCAAACGGCATCGAAATCCGGCACCCGTGGGTTTGTCAAGCTCGAAACGGGCAAGGCGCCATCTGTCCGCCGACGCCGGCGGAGCCGTGCGCCGGAGCGAACGGAGCGGGCCACCGTCGGGCGCGCTATTCTACCGCCAAGGTGGCGCGAAATGAACCATGCCAAGGCGCATGCTGAGGATTCGGCCAGGAGGCCAGCGTCACGCTGAACGTCTGGCTGCGGGACCGCGTGCGGGAGGCGGAGCGGGTGAATTTCGCCGCCATCGGCGGGGCCGGCATCGGGGTCACGATCTACGCCGCCATCAGGCCTGATGGCAAAACCGTGATGGGCAGAATCGACCTTGCGGGGACATGCTCCCACCGCTATCCTTCGGTCTGTTTTTTGGTAGTCGTGGAACCACTGCATTCCCATCCGGCGTTGCTTCCCAAAGCCCAGCGATGCGTCCTGGTGGCCGTTGGCACCGTGTTGCTGTCGCTGCTGGCGCTGGCGGTTGTGTTGCAGCCCGATTCGCGAGGCTTCGGGACGCACGAGCGGTTGGGGCTGCCGCCTTGCAGCTTCCGGCAGTTGACGGGTTACCGTTGTCCGTCCTGCGGGATGACGACTGCGTGGGCGCACCTGGTGCGGGGACGAATCGTGGAGGCGTTTCGCGACAATGTGGGCGGTGCGCTGCTGGGTCTGGTGAGTTTGATGCTGGCGCCGTGGTCGTTGCTTTCCGGTTGGCGCGGACGCTGGCTGTGGGGAGTGATCCAGCCGCAGGTGGTCTTGGCTGTCGTGTGGCTGTTGGTGGCCGTCACGCTGATCGACTGGAGTGTTCGCTTCTTCCTGGCAACTTGACACAGGGACGTGCTCATGTTCGTGGTTCACCGCCGATTGTTCCGCATCGTTTTGTTCCTGGGACTGGCCGTCGGCCTGGCGGCCAGCGGCGGTTGCGTCGGCTTGACCGCTCAACTCCTGTATTGGGTCAAGGGCGGGAACAAGATCGATCCGGAATTCGAGGGGATGAAGGGCAAACGCGTCGCGGTGGTCTGCGTCTCGAATGCGTCGTCCTTTGGGCCGAATACCTTCTGTTCGTTGCTGGAACGTCGGGTGAGTTCGGCGCTGAGGGAGCAGGGCGACAAGATTGATGTCGTGCCGCCCGACGACATCGCGGACTGGATCGACAGCAATGACTGGAACCAGATGGACTACCGGGAGATCGGACGGGGCGTGAACGCCGACATGGTGTTAGGGTTGGACTTGACGGACCTGCGGCTGCACGAGGGGCAGACGCTGTACCAAGGGCGGGTCACGCTGACCGCCACGGTGTACGACATGCAGGACAACGGCAAGGTAGTCTTTCGGCGGACGATTCCGGATTTCACCTTCCCCCGGAACGGGCCACGGCACGCGACGGAAATGACGGAAGCCCGCTTCCGTTCGTTGTTTGTCGAAGTGCTGTCGAAACACGTGGCCAAGTACTTCTGCGCGTATGACTTCGAGGAAGACTTCGCCCAAGACGCCAGGAACTTGGCTGGGTAGGGGAGGCGGGATGCGGCGCTAACATCCTGAAATCTGAAATCTGAAATCTGAAATTTCAAATTTCAAATCTCCGCAACCCGCATCCCGCATCCCGCATCCCGCAACCCGCATCCCCCCTTTAATTCGCGCCGTTCGGCGCGTACGATGCGTGCTCTTGGATGGTCTTGACAACTGGACTTGCTGAGATTTGAGGGCATTTTACGGTGAGCAGCCGACCGGACCCTGTGATCGGCATCGATCTGGGCACCTCGTTTTCCGTCGTGGCCTGTTTGGACCGCGGGGGCATGCCGCAGACGATCCTGAACGCGGAGGGCGATTTGAGCACTCCGAGCGTGGTGTATTTCGAACAGGACCAGCTGGTGGTCGGCAAGGAAGCCGTCAAGGCCTCGGTGTACGAACCCGAATCGGTCCTGCAGCACATCAAGCGGGAGATGGGGAAACCCTTTTGTGACAAGCCGATTCGCGGCACACGTCTTCCTCCGGAGGTGGTCCAGGCCGCGGTGTTGCAGAAACTTCGGTCCGACGCGCAGATGAAGCTGGGCGGCGTGCAAGAGGCGGTGATCACGGTCCCGGCCTTCTTCAACGAGCCGCGCCGCAAGGCCACGATGGACGCGGGGCGGTTGGCGGGGCTCAAGGTCCTGGACATCATCAACGAGCCGACCGCCGCTGCCATCGCCTATGGCGTGCAGGCCGGTTTCGTGTCGACTGCCGGCGAGGCGAAACAGGCGCAGAAGATCCTGGTTTACGACCTCGGCGGCGGCACGTTCGACGTGACCCTGATGCACCTGGACGGCTCTCAGTACACCGCCGTGGCGACCGATGGCGACGTGCAGCTGGGCGGCATCGACTGGGACCGCCGCATCGCCGATCTGGTCGCCGACCACTTCGTGGAACAGCACGGAAAGGACCCGCGGAAGGACCACGTGACGCTGCAAATGCTGCTGAAGGAGGCGGAGGACGCCAAACGCGCGCTCAGCACGCGAACCAGCGTCACCATTCGTTTCAACTATCAGGGCAAGCGGGTGCAGGTGACGCTCACGCGCGAGGAATTCGAGGCGCTGACCAGCGATCTGCTGCAGCGCACCGTGTTCACCGTCGAGCGGTTGCTGCGGGCGGCGCGGCTGCCGTTCAGCGACGTGACTCGCATACTGCTAATCGGCGGCTCCACCCGGATGCCGATGGTGCAACAAACGCTGGAGCAAATCTCGGGCCAACGCGTCGACCGTTCGATGTCCCCCGACGAAGCCGTGGCGCACGGTGCGGCGCTGTACGCCGGCTTCTTGCGGCAGGGCAGTCGCGCCGCCGATCGCAGCCTGGTGGTCAAGAACGTCAATTCCCACGACCTGGGCGTGCTGGGCATCGAGAAGGCGACCGGCATGAAGCGGCGCAGGATCATGATCCCCCGCAACACGACGCTGCCGGCGCGGAGCAAGAGCACGTTTGTGACCCACCGGGGCAACCAGCGCACCGTGGCGGTCCACGTCGTCGAGGGCGGCGACGACAGCGGCAAGAACGCCACCATCATCGGCAAGTGTCTCGTCTCGAACCTGCCGCCCAAGCTGCCCGCCAAGACGCCGGTCGTCGTGCAATTCTTCTATACGGCCAACGGGCGTCTGAGCGTCAAGGCATCACTGCCTGAAACGGGGCTCGAATCGTCCGTGACCGTCGAACGCGAGTCCGGGATGAGCGAAGAATCGCTGCAGCAATGGGAGCAGCGACTGGCGGCAGGCCGCCTGCTGCTGGGCCAGCCGGCGGCGCCGTCCGCCGGCCCGCCGCCCGTGGCCGAGGCCGCGCCGGGATTCGTGCTGGGCGCACCCACCGCCACGCCCGTGGCGCAGGAGAATCTGGAGTTCGAGGCGCCCCACGTCTTCGAGGAGGAGGAATCCGACTCGGAAGTCTTTTCCGATCTGGAGTTCTGACCGGTTGCAAGATCGTCCGTTCAACCGCAGAATAAGGGCCTGTGCAGAGGTTCGGATCGCCCCGCGGCGTCAGAGAACGAGGGATGGCCGAGAACTTCGACCCCTACTACAAATGGCTGGGAATTCCCCCCAAGGATCAACCGCCGCACCACTATCGGTTGTTGGGAATCGAGGTTTTTGAACCGGATCGGGACGTCATCGACGCGGCCGCCAACCGGCTGATGGGGTATCTGAAGGAATTGGCTGCCGGCGACGATGCCGCCCACTCCCAGAAATTGCTGAACGAAATCTCGCGCGCACGGCTCTGCCTGCTGAACAAAGACAAGAAGGCAGGCTACGATCGCGAGTTGAAGGCCAAGTTGCAGGCGGAGGAAGAGAAGGCGGTTGCCCAGTCGCCCGAAACTGCGCAGCCCGCGCCGCCCCCGCCGCCCGCCTTTCCTCCCGTAGCCGAACTGCCCGTGATTGCCGCCCCGCCTCACATCGAAATCGGGCCTGTGGCATCGCGACTCGATGCGCGATTGAAGCCTCCCCCCTTGAAGTCGCGCGGTTCATCAGCGCCAACGGTCCGCGAGGACATGGAGGAAGACGGCGGCGAGCGGTCTGACGACGAGAGGGAGCGGCCGTTGGTGACACGACGTTCGTCCAAGACGATGCTGTACGTCGCGGTGGTGGGTGCCGCGGCCATGGCGGTCATCGCCATCGCCGTGACACTCCTGATGCAAACCCCGGCGTTTGACGACAGCCCGCAAACGGCGTCGCCGGTCAAGGCGGCGACCCAGGAATTCTCCGGGTCTGCATTGCTCACGCTGGTCTTGACGGACGAAGCGAGAGGGGAAATCACGGCCTTTATCCTGGACGACCAGCCGCAGTCTTTGCCGCCACCGGCCGAGTTGAGATTGAATGCCGGCAGGCACACGATCATTCTGCGGCGCCAAGGTTACGAGGAAGTGTTTGATCGGATTACGTTGGTGAAGGGAGTCCGCCGGGACTATCGCCCCCGCTGGAGACGGGAGCCGGCAGCAACTCCTGGCTCGCCCGCCGGTGCGCTGCCTTCGCTTCCTCCGCTGCCACCGTTCTCGGCGGAGGCGAAGCCGTTGCCGGAGATGCCGGTGGAAGCGCCGGTTCCCGTGCAGCCGCCCAGTGTCGCCGAGAAGCCGCCACCGCCGCCGGAGCCTGCTGCGCCGCCCAGTCCAACGCCGCCGGCGACGGATGCGGAGGTTCAGGAGGCAGCGCTGCACGGTTTTTCCAGCGGTTATGGGCGGATAGTTGCCGCCTGGCTCTTGAACGGCGACGGCCTGGACCAGTCGGGGTGCCGGCACAACGGCATCGCGATGATGACCGACGGCGGAACTCCCACTTACGTCGAAGCTCGCCTTGGCACCGGCCTGCAGATGACGCCCGAGGTGCAGTTCGAGGTCGCGGAACCGATCTTGAAGGATGCCAGCGAGTTTTCCGTCACGTTGTGGGTGAACCTGGCCGGCCTGCCGGAGTCGGCACAGCCGCTGGTCAACGGCGAGTCGACGGCGATCTTTGTTCAGGGAGGCTTTCCGCGCGTCGAGATCGGGGGCCGCAAGCCGCTGGCCGGTCCCGACACCGACCCGGCCACCGGCGGCTTTCGCGGCATCGAGCTGTCGTCCAGCCTGAACACGTGGGTCCACCTGGGATTTGTCTTCTCAGCGCGGCTGCGGCAGGTGCATTACTATCTGAACGGCGAGCGCCGAGGGTGCCAGCAGTTTGCGGATGCACTGCCGGCCACGTGGAATCGCACGATCGTCACGGGCTGGTCGGGCATCTTGGACGAAACCCGCGTCTTCAACTACCGGCTCAGCAGCAGCGACATGAAGTCCGTCTTTGACGGCGCCTTCCAGCCGCTGCCGTCGCCGCCCAGGCAACCCGACGGCGTGCTGGTTTGCGAGACGTGGCATGACGTGGCTCCCACGAGTCCGCGCCGCGAGGTGGAAGACCGGCTGGGCCGTAAACCCGACACAACCAGCGTCATGGAAACCAGCCTGTCGTGCGTCATGCCGGCCGGCGCGGGGGACCGGCTGGATCGAGTCCAAGGGTTTTTGTACCCGCCGGCCAGCGGCGAGTACACGTTCCAGTTGCAGGGCAGCGGGCGAGCGACGCTGTACTTGCAGCAATCCGGCCCTCTGCAGGACACGCTGCAAGAGATGATCGTCAGCGAGCCCGGTCAGGCGGCGACGTCGCCCCGCATCGCCCTGGACACCCGCAGGCCCTGCCATTTCGAGATCCGGCACTTTTCCAGGAGCGACGCCGGCCCTTCGCTGCGGCTGGGCTGGCGGCTGCCGGGCTCGGCCGAGCCTGTGGAGGCGATTCCTGCGGCCCATTTCAGTTCGTACCGTGGCCGGCCCAGCACGCCGTGACCCCGCACCGCCGCGGCGCTGAAATGGCGGCCCAGCTCTAGGGATCGGCGAATCAATAACTGTCGCGATTTCAAAGTAGCCATCACGCTCCGCGTGATGATCGCCAACAAGAACTGGACAGTTATTGATTCGCCGATCCTAAGCAAAGTCCGCCAGCGCGTGCTTGAGGCGTTCGACCTCGCGCTCCAGACGGGCACAAGCTTCGTCCGCGCCGGCAAGGTCGCCGTCTCGGCCCATGGTTTCCAGCCGCAGTGCGGCCGCCACGGCGGCGGGGGCGGCAAAGTGACTCGCGGCACCCTTGATCGTATGGGCCAAACGCCGCACCTCGGCGATGTTCTGCTGCTGGACGGCGGTGCGCAGCGCCGGCATGAGTTTGCCCGTTTCCTCGAAGAAGATCGCTGTCAATTCTCCGAACAGCTCTTCCCTGCCGCCGAGCAGTTCCAAGGCGACGTTCCGGTCCATGGCCGGTTCGGCCGAGACGGGTTCCTGGCCGGCTTTCGAAGGAACAGCCGGGGACGGGTGATCCACTTTCGATGAAACAACCGTAGATTCGATGATTTCATACAGAGCTGAGGGGCGGATCGGTTTGGCCAAATAGGCATCCATTCCTGAATCCAGGCAACGCTCGCGGTCTTCCTTGAACGCACGTGCCGTCATCGCGATGATCGGAATGTGGCTGCCCGTGGCCCGCTCCTTTCGACGAATGACCTTGGTCGCCTCGAAGCCGTCCATTTCCGGCATCTGCACGTCCATCAGCACGAGATCGAACGCCTCGCGATCGACCGCCTCGACCGCCTCGCGGCCGTTGTTGGCCACCACCACCGCGTGCCCGCGCCTCTCCAGGAACTCGCGCGCCACCCGCTGGTTGACCAGCCCGTCCTCGGCCAGCAGGATGCGCAGGGACCGCCGGGTTTCAGCGGCCTGGGGCGGGGCCGCTCCGGTCGCACCGACCGGCTCTTCTTGGGTGCCCAGGACGCGCACGATCGAATCGCGCAAGTCGGATTGCTTGACCGGTTTGATCAGGTACCGGGCAATGCCCAACTCCCGGCATCGCGCCCAGTTCTCCGTTTGCCCCGCCGAGGAGAGCATGATCAAGCCACAGTTCTGCAGAAGCGGGTGCTGCCGGAGGCGTTCCGCGAGCATGAAACCATCCATGTCGGGCATCAGGACGTCCAACAGGGCCACGCGAAAGGGCGTGCCGCTGGCTGCAGCAGCTTCCAACTGCGCCAGCGCAGCCGCTCCACCTTCCGCCAGACTGGGCTGCATCCCCCAGTTCGAGAGCAGGTCTTGGAGAATGCGCCGGTTGGTGCGGTTGTCATCCACGACCAGAACGGGCACTCCCGCCAGGTCTTCGGGGTTGATCCAGGCGTCCGGCGGCGCCCCTTGGGCGATGCCGAAATGCGCGGTGAAATGGAATGCGCTTCCCTTGCCGACCTCGCTTTCGACCCAGATGCTCCCGCCCATGAGCTTGACCAACTGCATGGAGATCGTCAGCCCCAGGCCGGTGCCGCCGTAACGGCGTGTGGTCGAACTGTCGGCCTGGCTGAACGCTTCGAAGATCTGCTGCTGTTTTTCGGGAGGAATTCCGATTCCGGTGTCACTGACCACGAAGTGCAAATCGACCTGCGATTCTTCCCGCGCTTCCAGGATAACCACGACGACGACTTCGCCCCGCTCGATGAACTTGAGCGCATTGCCCACCAGGTTGATGATGATTTGGCGGAGCCGTCCCGGGTCGCCGACGAGGGTGTCCGGCACGTCCGGGGGCACGAGATAAGTCAGTTCCACTCCCTTCTCATCCGCCTGCAACCCAAAGGCCAGCATGGCGTCCCCCAGGAGGTCGCGGAGCGAGAACTCGATCGTCTCCAACTCCAGCTTGCCGGCTTCCACCTTGGAGACGTCAAGGATGTCGTTCAGCAGTCGCAGCAGCGCGTCGGCCGATTGCATGACCATGTTCAAGTACTCGCGCTGCTGGTCCGTGAGCGCGGTTTCCAGGGCCAGTTCCGTCATGCCCATGACGCCGTTCATGGGGGTGCGGATTTCGTGGCTCATGTTGGCCAGGAAATCGCTCTTGGCCCGGTTGGCCTTCTCGGCGGCTTCTTTCGCCACCCGCAGTTCATCCTGGCTGCGGCGGAGTTCGGCGGCGGTCCGCTGCAATTCGGCGTTGGAAACGGCCAGTTCGCGTGCGCGGGCCTCCGCGGCAGCGGTCCGTTCCGCGACGCGCTGCTCCAAGGTCTCGTTCAGCCGCTGCAACTCGGCAAATCCCTCGGCGTTTTCCAGGGCGGCGCCGGCAATCGTGGCGATGAACTCGGCCAGCCGTTCTTCATCCTCGCCGAACAGCCCGCTGACGTGGCGGTGATCGACGTAGAAGCAGCCCACCGGCTTGTTGCGCACGAACAGCGGCGCGCACAGCGCCGAGCGGACACCGGCGAGCAAGGCGCCCTCCTCTTCCGCCTCGCCTTCGGAGAAAACGACGACCCGGCCCGTGGCCAGAGCGCGGTCGGCCATACCGCGGCTGTATTCCGTTTCGAGGTCACCGGCAACCATGGTGAGTTCTTCGCCGGCAGCATCCTCCCGGAGTTGGAGCAACAGGCAGCGCTCGCCGCGCAACAACCGCTGGGCGGCGTCGCGCACTTCCTGGAAGATGACGTCGCGCGACAAGGCGGAGGCAATGCGGCGGCCGGCATCGAGCACGGTGTCGAACCGATCGACCAGGGACAGCGTGGCCGGCTTGGCGGGCGCGGCCGGCTCCGCTGTTTTGGCCGGCCCACAAAGAGAGACGGCAACGTCGAGTGAATAACTTGGACGAACACCTCCCAAAGAGCCTTGGTCAGAAATGCCAGAGACCATTGCGGCACTTTGTGACCGAGCAATTCCAGTGCGCGTTCAATCGCTTCGATCGCCGTCCCCATGTCGCCGTGTTTGAAGGCGAGTTCTCCTAGTTTGCCCTCGATCCGGGCCTGGGCCACGTCTCCCACCGCTAGCTCGCGAGCCGTCTTGGTATAGCACGCGGCTTCGGCATACCGGCCACGCAACATGAGGACATCGCCTAAGCCTTCGGCAATTCTGTAACGGATTGCCGGGTCTGTGGCAACGCCGCGTTCCGCAATGCGGTACTGCTTCTCGGCAAGCTCCAGCCAATGGTGGCTCCGGGCGTCCTCCGCAGCTGCCAGAGCATACAATAACGCACGTTGGCTTTCTCCCGCCTCGTCGAAATGATGGGCCAAATCATAGACGCGATCGGGAGCCTCGGTTTCCAGATCGATTGCGGCGCGGAGGTGCAGTTCCCGGCGATCGTTTTCGGGCAAACGATGAAGCAAGGTCTCGCGGAGTTTGTCGTGAATAAATGCGCAGCGGCTATCTGTCGACTTGGACCAGACGATGTGCCGCTGTTGCGCTTCGTGCAAGGCCGACATCGCCTGCGCCGAAGTCTGCCGCGCCAGCTTCGATGCGGTGAACAAATCAAACTCTTTGCCGAGGACCGCGCCCACCGAAAGCAGCTTCGTGCTCGTCTCCGGCAACAGTTCGATGCGGCGGGCGAGCAACGCGGCGGCGTGCCGTGAGGACTGCACGTCCGCCAGGGCCAGAGGCTCGGCCCGCCATCCCGTTGAGACCGACACCAGCGCGCCCGATTCCACCAGCCCGCGAAGAGCCGCCGCCGCCATGAACGGGCTCCCCTCCGCCAGGCGTTCGATCACATCCACCGCTTCGTCCGGCAAGGGACCTGCCATCGATTCCACGAGCTTGCGAATGTTGGACGCGGGGAACGCGGGAAGCGTCAAGTGCTCCGTCGAGCCCACGGCTCGCAGCGGATGGCTGGCGGGCACTTCCTCCGACCGAAAGGCGACAACCAAGAGAACTGGACACTCGGCGGCTGCCTGTCGGCGCCGCCAGTTGCTGAGCACTTGGACCGTCAACTGGTCGGCCCACTGGCAGTCATCCAGCAGAACGAGCGCCGGCCGGCCCGTGGCGCCCAGGGCATCCAGGAGCGCAGTCAGCGCTTGAACGCTGCGTGCTTCCGCAAATTTCTCAGGCCCCAACGGAGCGATCGCCGTTGCGCCGAATAGAGTCCCAAGTTGTGGCAAAGCAGAAACCACAGCCTCCTGTTGATTTCCCAATCCGATACGGATCTTTTCCGCAAAGCCAGGTTCCAATCGTGCTGTCGCAAGCAACGCGTCTGCCACCCCAGCAAGTAGTTGAAAGGGACGTTGAGCCGTCTGGTCCACGCCTTGTCCGCGCAGGACCCAAGTCCCCTGCTGAGCGCTGCGCTGTGCAAATTCCGCGAGCAACCGGCTCTTGCCACCGCCAGATTCTGCTTCCAAGAGCACGAGGCCGCGCTGACCCGCCCGCGTCTGCGCCAACTGCGCATGGAGTGCCGCCAGTTCCTGCCCGCGACCGACAAACGCTGGCTCGGTCAGCGTGCGGCGCCGATCGTGCAGGCCCACGACAAGCGTTGGCTCCGACTCGCCTCGCTGCACGGCTTCGGCGATGACCCCAAGGTCAGCCCCGACGGCCTCCGCCGATTGATAGCGGTCCCGAGGATCCTTGCGCAGCAGCCGCTGGATGACTTCATCCAGCGCTTGCGGCACCGCCAGCCCCAGGCTTCTCAATTCGGGAGGCCGCATGGTCAAGTGCTGGCGCAACACTTCCCCCACGTTGCGCCCGTGAAAAGGCGGGCGTCCGGCCAGGCACTCGAAGAGGACGATTCCCACCGAGTACAAGTCGGAGCACGGCGTAACTTCCTGGTCCAGCAGACCCGCTCCCTCGGGTGACGAGTATTGTGCGGTATCGAGCCACTGATCCCGAATGCCCGTATCCAGCTCGGAGGCGTGAATCAAGCCGAAATCCACGAGTGTGGCTTCGAGCAGAGGTCCATGTTGGTTCAAGATCACATTGGACGGTTTGATGTTGCGGTGCAGGATGTCCCGGTCGTGCGTCACGCGCAACCCCGTCAACAAGGCGCGGCCAACGGTGAGCGCGTCCATGACAGACAGCGGTCCCTGCCGCAGCCTGGCCTGCAGCGTGATGCCCGGAATGAAGGGCATGACCAGGTAGACCTGATTGTCCTCGAAACCGTATTCGAGCAGAGGCGCGAACGAGCCATGCTTGATTTGCGAAAGCACGTGAGCTTCGTGTTCGAGCCGCATCCGCGCCGAGGCGGAGAACGATGCCGCCGCCGCGATCTTGATCACCACCGTGGTCTCCTGGTCCACATCGGAAGCCAACAGGGTTCTCGCGACATCGCCGTTGTTGAGAAGACACAGCACTCGATAGCGACGGTGGATCAGTCGCCCTTCCACCGACACCTTGGCGCGATCGACATCCACGGCGTGACTGCTGGAAGCCGTCGTCATGCGCACCTCGCTGCGGGTTGCGCCGCATTTTTCCGGAACCAACGATGACCATTCGCGCAGATGAATGACTTGGTGACCATGAGCGTGGAATCTCCCCTAGCGGCACGCCGATGCGATGGCGGCTGGCCAACCGAGGCGTCCGGCGGCCGCTCCCTCGAACTCGGCAGCGATATCGTGGAAGACCGCCGTGATTCGTTCGCGGTTTCGATTCAGAAACCAGTGGTCGCCGTCAACTTCGATGAGTTTGAAGCTGCCACGCGTATGTCGAGCCCACTCACGGATTTCGTCGCTGTACACAAAATCATCTTGGCGGGCCGCTATTGCGGTGATCGAGCAATTCAGCGGAGCAACGGCCGCATAGCGATAACTCCTCAACAAGGGAAAATCGCGTCGCATGCCAGGCAAGATAGCCTTCAGGAATTCCGGGTCATCCACATAACGGGACAAAGAAATGAGATATTCTGGACTGTTGTCCGCGACCATGGCTTTCAGCAGAACTTCACGCTTCTGCCACATGTGGACCAAATGCGGTGCTACGGTGCCCGTCACCACGAAATGCGCGGGTTCGAGATCATCGCCTTCACGCAGGCGACGAACCACCTCGTTCGCCACGATGCCGCCGTAGCTGTGCCCCCAAACCACCACAGGTCGATCGAAAAGCGGCAGCAATTGTGGCACGATTTGCTCGGCCAACTCGTCAATGCTTTCTACCGTCGGCTCGGAGTTGCGGTTCTCGCGCCCAGGCGTCTGCACGGCGAGAATATCGAAGTCGTTGGGGGGGCTGAGCAAGAAACTCGTGAACAGCGAGGCCCCGACGCCCATCGAATGGAAACAAATCAAGCGGAAGGGAGCGTCCGGGTCGCCGCGACCACGAATCAGCCAGGGGCTCAGGATGCGAATGCCGTCCAAGTCCGCCAGGGTAAACATCGCTGAGCTGCGAGAGGCGTCCTTCACGGCCGCCATCTTGGCGGTGCCGCTGCCGTCCTCCAGCTGCGCAAGCAGCGCCTCCGCCAGGCTTGCGATACTCGGCCCCTTGAGCAACTTGATCAGCGGAATGTTGATGTCCAGCATGCGCGCGATCCAGGCCCGCAATTCGGTCAGCATCAGGGAATCCAGGCCGAGCGTGTCGATGGAAATCGAGCAATCGAGTTTCTCCGGGGCGGCGTCCAGGATCCGTGCGAGTTTGCCCGTCAACTCCTGCTGCAACCGTCCCGCGCGCTCGTCGGGCTTGATTTCGGCCAAATCTGCCCGCAGGCCGGTACCCTTGCGGCGGAAGGCACGTGCCAAGGCCTCGTCGCCCATCAACTCGATGAACCTCGCATCGCGGGTCAGATGCGGATAGGCGATGCGGAACCAGGGCCAGTCCATCTGCGCGGCCATCCGCTGGACGGGCTGCTGAATCAAAGCGGCTTCCAGTTTCGCCAGCACGTCACGCAGCGACATCGCGAACATGCCCTGATGTTCCAAGAGGCCCACGATGCCTTGCGGATCGTTTTCCAGTTTGGACATGCCAGCGTACTGTCCCAAGACGCCAAAATTGACGGAGGTGGCAGGCAGCCCCAGCTGTCGGCGGTAGTGAGCTAATGCGTCTTGGTAGAAATTGGCGGCGGCGTAATTCAGTTGACCAACGAGACCAAGCACGGATGAAATGGAGGACAGCAACAGGAAGAAATCCAGGTTGGCTCCGGCGGCGAGCGTCGCCTCGTGCAGATTCCAGGCGCCCTGCCCTTTGGGGTTGAAAACCCGTTCGAAGCGTGCCATCTCCATCGCCGGAATCAAAGCATCCTCGAGCACGGCGGCACCGTGGATGACTCCAGCCAACGGAGGCAGTTCGTTCTGGAGCCGTTGCACGAGCCGGCGGACGGCATCCAAGTCGGTGACGTCCATTTTTTCCACTTGGACTTGTGCGCCCCGTTGCACCATCTTTTCGACTGCGGACTGGTCGGCGCCGGTCTTGGGGCCGCTACGACTGACCAAGACCAGGCGCCGCGCGCCGCGGTCGGCCATCCACCGCGCGATCTCCAGTCCGAAGCCGCTGGCGCCGCCGGAAATCAAATAGGTGCGGTCGGGCCGGAACGTGGCGTTTCGGGGCGGCAGTGTCCGCACGCGGTCGTTCTCCATGTTCATCACGATTTTGCCGTGATAAGCCGCCCGCGTCATGAATTTCAAGGCGTCCGGGAGTTGGGAAATGGGGAATTCGGTGATTTCGTGCGGCGCGAACTCGTCGCGCTCGAACAGCGCCGCCACCTCCGTCATCACCTGCCGGTGCAACTCGGGTTTCTGGGCGGCGAGCCGGTCCACGTCGACGACGAAATAGGAGATATTTTCCCCCAACCGCTCCAAATTGCACTTTAGGACAGCCTACCATTGGCCGCTTGTTCACAAACAGAGGCCA
>CAZAQY010000004.1:33880-95529 GCA_964486845.1 uncultured Pirellulaceae bacterium | reverse complement strand
TGCCGATGGCATCACGGCAACGGGCAGGCCCCAAAGTGCCGAAGAAACCACTACCACGACAATGGATAAACGACTCATTTTCCTCATGCTGTCCGACCTCCGAGCCTACAGGGTTTCCAAGTGCGCCGTCCGACCCAAGAACCGAGAAAGAGTGTACAAACTGGGCGGCCGATTTGCCAGTCGTTGGACGGCCGCCGCGGAACCATGTTCATCGCCAGCGTGATGCTTTCACGCGTCCTTTCCTCATCACTACTCAGCCTGTCCGGTCTTGTGTGTACATCTTCCGTACTCTAGCATTGCAGTTGGCGTCGAGGATGTATCACAAGAAACGCAACCGGGAGGTGCGACGTGTCGCAAGTCGCGAGAATCGACATCCGCACGGACGCGCGGTGAAAAGGGATTATCGCGCGGGCTGCCGAGTTGCGTTGCCTTGAGCGAAGGGAAGATCGCTGGTTGCTACTCGTTGAGATGCTGCGAAGCGATTCTACGAGCGATTTGATTTTGAGCCTCTTCCAGGCAACGAGTTGCACTTGGTGATGCTGATGAAAGACCTGAAACGGACCGTCGGTTGGCAGCAAGGTTAATGGACCGACAACTCTGCTAACGCACGGGGTATCTGGGCAAGTTCGCGATCGGCTGGCCGAAGGCCGCGTTGGTTTACATCGAAACAAAGACATTCCGCTGAATGGAGGATCTCTCTCATGCGTTTGAGCATCGTTTCCCTACTGGCGTGTTTCTTCGTGGCCGGCAGCGTTTACGGGGCGGAGGCGGAGAAGCCGCAGCCGGCGGCGACCGGCCCTACGGCGGAGGAGCTGAGCGATGGTTTCGTCAGTATTTTCGACGGCCGGACGCTTGACGGCTGGCGCGGCGCGACCGACGGCTACACGTGCGAGGACGGCGTGCTGGTGTGCCAGAAACGGGGCGGCGGAAGGCTGCTGACGGTCAAGCAGTTCGGCGACTTTGTGTTCCGCTTCGACTATCGCCTGGAACCGGGCGGCAACAACGGCATCTCCGTGCGGGGCCACGAGATCCAGGTCCTGGACGACGACGCGCCGCAGTACAAGAGCATCAAGCCCTGCCAGTACCACGGGTCCATCTATTGCTGCGTACCGGCCAAACGCGGGCATACCAAACCGGCGGGCCAGTGGAACACGGAAGAGATCATGTGCCAAGGCAGCCACTGGAGAGTGTCCGTCAACGGAGCGGTCATCGTCGACGTCGATCTGGCGACCGTCCCCGGCAAGGAAGCTCTGGCCAAACGGACCAGCGGACCGCTGGGCTTCCTCGGTCACGGGGCACGCGTCGAGTTCCGCAACCTGCGGGTGAAAGAACTGAAACCCGTGGAAGACACAGGCTCCTAATCTTTCACCTAATCTCCCCCCGGCTCCAAGGCAATGGGAAGAGATCAAGTGAAAGATTGAGTGAAAGATTGGGGTTTCAGGTTCCGGCGAAGTCGGTCAGGCAGCGTTCGAGAAATAGTCGTCCGGTTTCCCGTGGCGTAAGCTTCCAGCTTGCGTCTGCCCCCTTCCACCGCGCTACCTGGCTGCCGCCGCCTCGGTCTTCAGTCGCGGCAGCGCTTGCTTCAGGCGTTGAAAACCTTCCACGGTGACCTGGGTTCCGCTGACGTCGAGCATTTCCAGGTTCGTCAGTCCCTTCAGATGCTCCAGGCCGGCGTCGGTGACCGCGGTCTGGCCGAGCCAAAGTTGGCGAAGCTTGGACAGGGATGCCAGATCCCGCAGGCCGTCGTCCGTGATTTGCGTGCCGGTCAGGTCCAGGATTTCCAATTCGCGAAAGCCGGCGATCGTCTCCAACGCGGCGCCGGTGATGCGCGTGTGCTCGGCGATCAGATGGTTCAGTCGCTTGGCCGGCTGGACATGGGCCAGGCCTGCGTCGCCCACTGCGGTGTACGCCACGTCGAGCCAATGCAACTGGGTCAAGCCGGCGGCGAATTTCAGTCCCTCATCCGTGACCGCCGTCCGACCCAGCGACAAGCTCTGCGACTCGGGCGTCCATGGCAGCCATACCAGGTCCTCGTCGGTCACGTTCAAAAACTCCCGGTACTGCCGGTCCAGATCGGCCAGCGGCACGGCGGCCAGCGTCCCCAGCGTCCGCGCGGTGTCGCGGCCCTGGTAGACGGCTTGCAGGTAGTCCGCCAACAGCGGCCGGTACCGGCCTCGGTCGTAGTCCATCAAGAACGCGGCCAGACCCGCGGCCTGGCTGTACAGCGTCCGTATGTCGTCGCGCTGCTGCAGGGCTCGGCGGCCGAGCGCGGTGAGCTGTTCCAGCGGCAGGTAGGATCCCTCGTTCAACGTGCGATAGCGGGCGTACTGCAGCCGGTCAGCGTCGATGCCGCCGGCCGTGTAGTAGCCGTGTCGCTTGCGGAGCGATTCCATGTACATGGCCACGCCCTCGACGATCCAATAGTTGGCCGCCAAGCCCACGCCGGGAGGGACGCGTCCCGTTTCGGAGAACAGCTGGTGAGTTACTTCGTGGAAGCACACGTCGTCGTGGGGCTCATCGCCCACGTAGAAATACGCCGACTTCTGCGTTTCCAGATAGTAGCCTATGGTGAGTTCGATCTGCGGCTCCAGCCGCTGCAGCCGCGCCAGGTACTCGTCGCGGTTGCGGAACAGCACGACGCGATGCCGATTGGCGCTGCGATCCGCCGGCACCTGGCTCTCGAACCGCCGCCTCAAGACAGCCGCGCCGCTCCAACGTTCAAAGAACAATTGCTGCCAAACGTCGTGCAACTCTTCGAGCCTCTCGATCAATTGCCGTCCGGCGTCCTCGCTGTGATTGGTGGTCACGCGAAAATGCTCCGATTCGATCGTCCAATGCCGGCCGGCGTTGAAGCCAAGTTCCGCGTTGGCGATGGGAACCTGGCGACTTCGGACCACGGACTCCGGCTTGCGCCAGCGGCCGTTGTCGAGGCGATAGCCGAGAATTCCGCGTACTCGCTCGTGGTCCGGGTCCGCGTGGAGCACCTCGTGCAGCAGTTGGTAGGCGCGCGTGGGGCGCCCGGCGTCCAGTTCGCTGCGGGCCAGCTGGAACAGGGCTTCCGCGTGCTCGCGGCGGCAGGCGGTGAACTTGGCGTACCATTGCTGGACGATCTGCGGAGCGTCCGCGGGCGGCTTGGCCGGATCCGATTCCGCGGGCAAGAAGATGTACTGGCGGCGCGGGTCGCGCGGAATCGCCGCCTGGTGCGTGGTTGTGGCCGCCTCGTCCAACTGCAACTGCGCGCAGCGATCGGCCAATCCCTTCAGCCGCGCGGCGTAGGCGGTGTCCAAGGCGTCGCGGTGCGTCCAGTAATCGCCGCTGCCGCCGGTTTCTGCGGCCCAGAGCGCCGCCGCGCCGACGAGTGCCAAGACAAAGTAGCAGGCACGCTCCGCGTGCCGCCCGCCCCCGGCAGGCGCCAAGACAGCGTAGCAGGCACGCTCCGCGTGCCGCCCGCCGCCGGCAGGCGCCAAGACAAAGTAGCAGGCACGCTCCGCGTGCCGCCCGCCGCCGGCAGGTTTGGGTTCCGTCATGGCCCCTTCCGGGCACGAGGCACGCTCGGCACGCCCTTGCTGGCGGGCGGCACGCGGAGCGTGCCTGCTACTGAGGGAGCGGCGAGTTGAACTTGAGCGACTTGTCACGAACACCCCTTCGTTACAGAGAATCCCCCGTCCCGGAATGCTCAGATCGGAAACGGTTCATCGCTGAGAGCCGTCTCCAAGAACTGGTCGATTTCGGCGCCGGCGCCCTCCCAGACCTCGTCCGCCAAGCGGCGCAGTTCGTCCCGGCGGATGCGGTCGTAGTTGCCGCGGACCATGCGGCGGAAATCGCCCGCATCATACTCCCGCTTCTCCCGGTCCCGGTGCGGGGACACCATGGCCGCGTACTTGGCCACCAGCGCGGCCTCCAAGGTGGGAATGCGGTGCTGGGTTTCCTCGTCGACCAGGACGTGCTGCTTCAGAATGGTCTCCTGGAACTTGCCCCAGGGCTGCATCACGTCGATGACCGCCTTGGGCTTGCCGTCCGGGCCGAGATCGGCCGGGTCGAGGAACCGGACCACCTGCGACAGTTCGCGGACGATCAGGTTCGGCCAGGCGCTGCGGATCGCCTTGACCGCCCGTTTCCGTTCGCTGTACGGGACCATCACGTCGACGTCTTGCGTGGCGCGCGGCTGCGTCAGGTAGCCGACGGAACCGTGCAGTCCCATCAGGACCCATTTTTTCACTCCCGCCGCCACCAGCACGTCGATGACTTCCTGCGGACCGATATTCATGGCTTGCCTCCGATGGATGCTGCGGTAATTCTCTGTCAGCCACGCGCTTTTGCGCACGCCGTACGCATGACCGGCCGCACACGCGGGGTCCAGATCATCCAGCCCCTGGCAAGCGTCGGCGTACTGAGCCATCGCCCGCCGCCGCCGCTCCAGATGCTCCGGCGTGAAAAACTCGGGCAGCGCGGGCTTCGGCGGAGCAACGCGGTTGGCGGATGTTGGCCGTTTTCGGGGCATGCGGAATTCCTCCAGCAACGGATGCCCCTATGATACGCGACATTCGGAACGACGCCAAGAAGTCGTGCTTTCCGCGTGGCCGGTTGTCACGCGGCGGGCATCTTGCGTCACGGGCGCCGCGCAGGGAGACTAGCGGACGGTTTGTCTTGGCTCTGACGTTCGGAAACTCCGTAGCTTTTTTTCGTTCCAATCAAGGAGACGCCGCCATGTTTCGCAACTGCCGCACAACTCGCCGAGTTTACGTACCGCTTCAGGTCGCCCGTGTTCTTGCCATCTTGCTCCTGTCGGCTTCGATCTCGGCGCTCGCCGCAGACAGCGGCATCGTTGCACCGGGAGCGACGGTCGAGAAACTGGCTGACGGGTTCAAGTTCACGGAAGGCCCCGCAGCCGACGCGGCCGGCAACGTGTACTTTACCGATCAGCCGAACGATCGCATCCTGAAGTGGAGCACGGACGGCAAACTGTCGACGTTTCTGGAGCCCTGTGGCCGCTCGAACGGACTCTTTTTCGACGGCCAGGGACAGCTGTGGGCCTGTGCGGACGAGAAGAACGAACTCTGGCGCATCGACCCGCAGGGAAAGCACACCGTGGTCGTGAAGGACTACGAGGGCAAGCTCTTCAACGGCCCCAACGACCTCTGGATCAGGCCAGACGGCGGGATCTACTTCAGCGACCCGTTCTACAAGCGAGCCTACTGGAACCGCGGTCCCAAAGAACAGGACGTCGCCGTCTACTTCCTGTCGCCCGATCGTAAGAGGCTGGTCCGAGTGGCGGATGACTTGACGCAGCCCAACGGCGTCATCGGCACGCCCGATGGTCAGAGACTGTACGTTGCCGATATTGGCGCCAGCAAGACCTACGCCTACTCCATCCAGCCCGACGGCGCGTTGACCGAAAAGAAACTCTTCTGCGAAATGGGCTCCGACGGGATGACGATCGACGACCGCGGCAACGTTTACCTCACCGGCAAGGGCGTGACGGTGTTCGACCCGGCGGGCAAGCAGATCGAGCAGATCCCGGTTCCGGAGTGCTGGACCGCCAACGTCTGCTTCGGGGGCGCCGATCAGCGGACGCTGTTCATCACGGCCAGCCGCAGCCTGTACGGCTTGCGGATGCAAGTCCGCGGAGCCGGGAGCCAGTAAGGCCGCTTGAGGAAGAAGATCAGAAAGGAAGCCCGGCTCTTTGAACGAGCCGGGGTTCTGGCAATCCATGACTACGGTATCGTGTCGGTCTCTATGCCCTCGGTGGTGCTGACGGCACGCCACGCGGCCAGGTCGATGGAATCGGCTACGAAGCGAGTCGCCCCGTCGCACATCACCACTTGCACCCCGCCCGGATGCCGGCTGCGAGACGCGAACATTTTCCCGGTGACGAGCACGGCCCGTCAAGTTGGTCGCGGCAGTGGAACTCGAACAATCCCACAGGATCGCGTTTCCTCCCAGCGCTGGACGGATTCCCGATGATTTGCCTAGAATACAGCGACTCGATTGTGAGGGAAGGTCCGCATGAACAAACTCGCGGCAGTTGGCTTGCTCGGACTCTCGGCGATTGCCGGTTGGGGAATCCCGTCGTCTGTGGCCCAAGACGAACGGGTGGGGCAACAGGAGCACGGCGCCGAGGCGGCAGTCTTAGTCGAGCAGTTGGGCGCGGAGGAATTCTCCCTGCGCGAGCGGGCCACCACGCGGCTGATCGACCTGGGCGTGGCGGCCAAGAGGGCTGTCGAGGCAGGCAAAACACATCCGGACCGCGAAATCCGCTATCGCTGCGAGCGGATCCTGCAAATCGTCGACGAATTGGATTTCCAGAGCCGCCTGACCGCCTTTACGACGGGGCGCAGCGAGGGCTTGGACCTGCCCGCCTGGCGGCGTTTTCGCAGCCTGTATGGCGACGACGCGGAGACTCGCGGCCTGTTCGTCGAGATGCAACGAGCGGAAGCGGAGTTGATGCAGGCCGTCGAGAACGGTCCCCAGGGCGTGGCCCGCGTCGCCGATGCGCGGGCCGTCCAATTGCAGCACTCACAGCGCCGGGCGGGCGAAGCCACCTCGCTGGGCAGCGTCGCCGCCCTGCTGTTTGCCGCCGTCAGCGACAACGTCAACTTGGGTCTGCAAACCAGTTACACGCTGGTGAACTTCTGCAATCAAGCCTCGTTCGTCGAGGCGATGAGCGACCCGGCCAAGAGCAAGATCCTTCGCAAGATGCTCTGCGAGTGGGTCAAGCGCAGTCAGGGTGCGGTGGCCCAGCAGAGCATGATGCTGGCGATGCGTTACGATCTGAAAGAAGGCCTGATCCCGGCGACGCGAATCCTGCAGAACGTCGGCGAGCAGCCCTTCATCCGGCAGACGGCGATGATGACCGTCGCCAAGTTGGGCGACGCCTCCCATGTGCCGCTATTGGACGCGGCCCTCAAGGACGCCACCCGGATCAGCGCGCACCGCATCGACAACGTCCAGTACGAGACGCAGCTCCGCGACGTGGCTCTGGCCGCGATCCTGATCCTCCAGAAACAAGATCCCAAACAGTTCGGTTTCGACCGCATCAAGATGAATGAGTCGAGTGTGTTTATCTTTGGCACGATAGGATTTGAAAATGAAGACAAGAGAGAGCGGGCTTTCGCCAAGTACCACGAGTTCCAAGCCGGTGCGGATCAACCCCGGTAGCCTCACGGGAGCCTCCTGGACAGGCGCCAGGGCCGGGGCCGGCTGGCGGTGGGCGGCCACCCTGTCGCTGGCGGCTTGTGTCATCCCGTTGCGCACCATGATCGGCCTTGCGGCCGACGATTATCGCGGCCGTTTCGAGGCCCGCGCGTACGAGGCTGCGGACGGAGCCAAGCTGCTGTTTCGACTGCTGCAGCCCCAGGACTACGATCCGCAGACGAAGTACCCCTTGGTCCTGTTCCTGCACGGCGCCGGCGAGCGCGGCGACGACAACATCAAGCAGTTGATCCACGGCATGAACGACTTTGCCAGCGACGAGATCAGAGCCAAGTATCCGTGCTTTGTCGTCGCGCCCCAGTGCCCCAAGGAGCAGAAGTGGGTAGAAGTCAACTGGTCGGCCTCCTCGCACGACATGCCGGCCCAGCCGGCCGGCCCCTTGCGGCTGACGATGGAGGCAATCGCCGGCCTGGAGAAGGAATTCTCGATCGATCCAGACCGGATCTATGTGACCGGATTGTCCATGGGCGGGTACGGCACGTGGGACGCGATCGCGCGGTACCCCGGCCGATTTGCGGCCGCGGCGCCGATCTGCGGCGGCGGCGATCCCGCTCAGGCCGGGAAGATCGCCCGCGTCCCGCTGTGGGTCTTTCACGGCGGCAAAGACGGCGTGGTCAAGCCGGAGCGTTCGCGGCAGATGGTCGAGGCCGTCAAGCAGGCCGGCGGAAACCCCAAATACACCGAGTATCCCAACACCGGCCACGACGCCTGGTCCGCCACCTACAAAAACCCGGAATTCTACGCCTGGCTATTTGCCCAACGCCGGGCGGTCAAGTGAGATCGAAACATCCTAGCGCGGCACAGCCGCAGCCGAGTGGATGGCGAGTGGCGAGTGGCGAGTGGCGAGTGGCAAGTGGCAAGTGGCAAGTGGCAAGTGGCGAGTGGCGAGTGGCGAGTGGCAGGTGAACAGAATCCGACTCTGCGCTCTTCCACTCGCCACCCGGCACTGGCCACTTGAAGTTATGTTTCACCCCGCCAACCTCAAGGAGCCCGCCATGAATCGCACTATCCGCCGTCGTGATTTCCTGAAACGCAGCGCCGCGGCCTCCGGAGCCGCGGCCGGAACGAGCCTGTTCGGCGTCCCCACCCTGCTGGCCCAGCCCGCGTGCTGGGGGATGGACACGGACGTCGACAAGTCCCTGTACCTGGAGGAATTCGAGGCCGGGCAAAAGAAACCGCCCAGGCCAGCCGGGAAGAAGTCCCGGCCGAGACGCGTCAAGTCGGCTGTGAAAGAATAGGCCTACTCATCGAACCGGATTCAGGCAAAGGTCGCACTGCCGAACGCCGGCAGGTGATCGTAAGTCCTAAATACGGATTGAGTTACAGCTGAGTGGAGGCGAAGGGAGTCGAACCCTCGACCTCAGCATTGCGAACGCTGCGCTCTCCCAATTGAGCTACGCCCCCAACCTGGCCGGGAATTTACCGACCGAGCGGCGAAATTGTATCCGGGAGTCGCGGCGTTGTCTAGGACACCAACCGGGACTTTCTGGCAACGACCGGCTCACGGCGGACTTTTTCCCAGACTTCGCCAGTAGGCCCGGCGCTGATTGTCGATCCCCAATTCCTGGGTGACCTTGCGCCAGCTGTCCGCCGCCGCCGCCAGGCAGTCGGCGGCAGGACGGTCGCCGCGTACCGCCGCGTGTACGGCCTCGTCCAAGGCCGCCAAGTACCGGTTTCGCCCTGGCAGCCGCACCGAGTCGAGTGACAACTGCCGGCGATAGCCCTGCTGAACCAGTTCCCCGTAGGCGGTTGCGGCGCCGGCAGAAAAACTGTCGCCGACCCAAGCTTTCACGGCCGGCAGTTGGCTGGTGCGATAGAGCGTTGTCGCCGGACTGCGCGGCGAGATGTCTCGGCTCCACGCCGTGCTGGACAGCCGCACGAGCAGACTCATCGCGGTCGACGAGCGGCTGGTCCCCTTGACGACCGACCCGAGGCGGCCCGCAACGCCTAGCAGCGTCACGTGCCGGTCCTCCGACGACTCGCGAGGCTGCCAGACCCCATCGCCGATATTGTAGACCTCGGCGGATGCGGGAAGTTCGGCGGCGGCCAGCAGGACAGGGCTTGTCGAGTCGGTGGTCTGGGCGGCCATCCGCCTATCGGCGTTGCTGGGCCACGTCAAGCCCATCACGCACTGGCCGGACCGCAGCAGTTTCCAGACATCCGCCGGCGAATGCTCCCTGGCCTTCGGCGAGCCGAACTTGGCGGCGGAAATCAGTTCTTCCAGAGCCCTGACAAACGGCGGCGAAGCGATCAGGGGCTCCATGGAATCCAGGTCGAACAGCGAGGCAAAATAGCTGCGGTGGCGGGCGCAAGCCGCCGCGCGAGCCAGCAGGATTTGGCTCGCCCACCCCGGTCCCAGAGGCTCCGCCACGGCGTGCCAGCTGTCTGCATTCTGTGAGGACTCCCGCAGCACGTCACTGGACTTGACCAGCCGCTCGCACAGCACGGTGTATTGTTGCCAGGTTTCGGGAGGCTGCACGCCAAGCTTCTCGAAGAGGTCCGGACGGTAGACCAGCGTCAGCGGCGGCGACCCGAGCGGCACGGCGTACGTTTCCTCGCCCCACATCATCTCGTGCTGCCGCAGATGGTCGAAAATGTCCCGCCGTGCGAACTCAGACGAACGGAGCGCGTCGTCGGACAGAGGCATAAGCCAGCCGCGTTCCGCCAATTCGCCGATCAATCCGCTGGGATAGATCACCGCGTCCGCCGCCAGTCGTTTGCGGCGCGGATCGCAGATCTCCTCGGCCGTCGCTTCGCGGACCTGCAATTCGCTTTCCGCACGCGCCTGCCATTGACGTTGGACGGCTTCGGCCAGACCGGGATCGTCCACGACCACCAACCGCAGTGGCACGGCAGGCTCCGGCACAGACTCCGGATCCGCCGCAGGCGGCGAGGCGCCGGGACAACCACAGACGGCCAACGACATTGCCGCCAATCCCAGAATTCGCCAGAGAAACCAGCCCTGCCTCATAGATGACCGCCTGTTGCCGATAACCAGGGAAACCGAATAGAATCCTTCATCGTTCCCCCAGTGTACCGTCTGACCCTCGTCGCGAGAAGCCTCGCGAAGGGCATGGGAAAGGAACTGCTGATTTGAGCACCGATTCCGAACCTGTTGCGGCGGTCGTCTGCTCTGCTTGTGGCGCTGAACTGCCGCCGTTGGCCGGCGTCTGCCGGCGTTGCGGCACCCCCAAGACGGGTGCCGCGGCCAAGTCGGCTCAGGCGGCCGGTCCGGCAGACGGCGGGCAATCCCTTCTGGATCGTCCCTGGTTCATCCTGGCCCTGCTGTTTCTCGTGACCGCCATCCTTGGCTTGCCGCTGCTGTGGATCAGCCGCGGCTTCTCGCCGGCCTGGAAAATCGCGCTCAGCGTGATCGTCACGCTGTATACCGCCCTGCTGTTCTGGGGCTTTTGGCTGATCGTGAATTGGTCCGTGTCGCGCATCATGGAGAGCTTATGAAGACGTGCTTCAGCAATCCGCTGATGCTGACCACGAGGATGGTCGCCAGCACGGTCAGGCGAAAGGCACGCTCGTTGATGCGTTCTTTGGCCAGCACGCCCACCCGCGCTGCCGCAAGCGCGGGCAGGAGCGCACCGGCCGCCAGCAGGAGCATTCGGCCCGTCACCATGCCCAGCACGATGTAACTCGACGCGGCGGTGACGGACAGGCACAGAAAGTAGGCCAGCAGGGAACTCCGGAACACGTCCTTGGCCCACTGGCGCGACAAGCCGTACACGACCACGGGCGGGCCGGACTCGGAGATGCTGCCCCCCAACATCCCGCTCAGCAGACCGATCAACGGCTCGGTGAACGGATGCGCCGGAAACCGGATCCGCACGCGAGCCAGGAACAGGAGTCCAAACAGCAGCGTCATGATGCTGATGGCAGCGCCGATAACGCTGGCCGGCAAGTGCTTCAGGGCCAGCGCGCCGATGGGCACGCCGGGCAGTCCGCCGAGCAACAGCCCCCGCACCGACCGCCAAGCGATGTGGCGCCGCCCTTCAAGGACCACGAAGCTATTGACCGCCAGCATCAGGAAGGCATAGCCGGGCACGGCGTCGCGCGGCGACATCAGCAGCGAGAACAGCGGCACGGCCAGCAGCGAGCCGGCAAAGCCCACCGTGGACTGGACCAACATCCCCAGGCTGGCGATCAGAGCGAAGGCAAGGTGCTCCGTCATGGCGTTTGCAAGAACTCCAACTCGCGGGCGGCCGCCTCGGCGCCGCGGGCCATCAACTCGTCCCGCGCTTCGCGCCAAAACTCGCGGACCGGCTCCGGAACGTCCGGCGCGTCCAGGAAGCGGGCGTTGACGAACGCCTCCGCCATGCGGCAGCCCAACTCCGGTGTCACAGCGGCTTCGCCCAGGCACAGGCAGTTGGCGTCGTTCACCACGCGCGCCAGCCGGGCCGTCTGCTCGGATTCACAGCTCACTGCGCACACGCCCCGGAACTTGCCCGCCGAGATCGCCGCCCCCGTTCCACTGCCGCAGCAGTTCACGGCCAGTTCGGCTTGACCCGAATCCAGCGCGTGCGCGATCCGCTGGCCCACCGAAGGGAACTTGCAGAACTGCCCGGTGTCATGGCAGCCGACGTCCAGCACGGTGTGCCCGAGCGACTGGAGGTGCGATTTGACGGCCTCTTTGAGTTGAAATCCTTTGACCACGGATCCGACGGCGATTTTCATGGGGAATGCTCCTGTCTACAAGGGTTGTCCGGGCAATTGGTGCTGAAGATGTCTTTTGAACTCAATCCGCCGCCGCGCTTCACGCCGCCGCCCAAAGCGGTGACAAGGCACCGCACTCCAAAACCTGGTTGCGGCCGATGGCCCAGCCGCGCTACGCTTTCTCCGCCGCCAGACGCCGGCAAGCGGCGGCGATGTGGGCTGGGCCGAAACCGTGCTTGTCGAACAAGTACTGCTCGCTGGCCACCTCGCCAAACTCGTTCGGGACCCCCAACCGGACGACGCGCGTGGGGCATTGCTCCGACAGGATTTCGCACACGGCTCCACCTAGGCCGCCCAGGATGCTCTGGTTCTCCACTGTCACCACGGCTCGCGTCTTCTGGGCGGACGCAACCAGGGTGGCGGCGTCGAACGGTTTGACGGACGGATAGTGCAGCAGCTCGACCGACACACCCGCCTGCCGCAGTTCGTCCGCCACCGGCAGCGCAAACTGGGTCATGTAGCCGGTGGACACGAGCGTCACGTCGCGGCCAGGGCGCAGGAGCACGGCCCGATCGGGGTCGAATGCGTACTCCGCGTCGAAGATCTTGACGACCTTGTGCCGAACCAGTTGCATGTAGGTCGGCTGCCGGGTCGAGGCCATGTAGCGCAGGACCGAACGCAATTCCAAGGCGTCGCACGGGCTGTAGACGTGCATGTTGGGCATCGCCCGCATGATCGCCAGATCCTGGAAACACATGTGCGTGCCGCCGTTGGGTCCGGCGGTGACGCCCGGCGAAGTGCCGGCAATTTTGACGTTCATGTTGGCGTAAGCCACGCTGATCGTGATCTGATCGTAGACGCGCCGGGAAGCGAAGCAGGTGAAGCTGGCGCAGAACGGGACCTTGCCCTCGGAGGCCAGGCCGGCGGCGATGCTGATCATGTTCGCTTCCGCCACGCCCACGTTCAAAAAGTTCGCCGGATTGCGGCTGGGCAACGTGGGATTCGTGCCGGAAGCCTTGCTCAGGTCCGCCTCCAGACACATCACGTTCGGGTTCTGCTCGATCAATTCGTTCAGCGTCTCGCCGTAGACAAAACGCATCTCCATGTCGTGAAAATCCTTGGTCATCGCGGGTTCCTCAGTAGGGCAACGTGGCCTTCGTCTGCAGCGCATTCATGAATCGGTCATAGGTCGCCTGGTCCGGGACCTTGATGTTGTGACTTTCGGGTTTGTTTTCTACCACGCAGCAGCCTTTGGCCTTGATCGTGTGGGCGATGACCATCGCCGGTTTGCCGCGCACGGCCAGGGCGGCCTGCAAGGTGTCGTAGATCGCGTCCCAGTCGTGCCCGTCCATCTCGAACACCTCCCAGCCAAACGCGCGCCATTTGTCCAACAGCGGCTCCAGCGACAGCAGATCGCTGGTGAAGCCGTCGATCTGCAGTTTGTTGTAGTCGGTGATGGCGATCAGGTTGTCCAACTTGTGATGCCCCGCGAACAAGGCGGCCTCCCAGATCTGCCCTTCATTGCTTTCGCCGTCGCCGATAATGCAGAACACCCGGTGCTTCTTGCCATCCAGCCGGGCGGCATACGCGGCGCCGCAGGCGCAAGATAGGCCCTGCCCCAGCGAGCCGGTGGTCATGTCGATCCCCGGCACGTAGCGGGCGTCCGCGTGGCTGGGCAACCGCGTCCCGTCGGCGTTCAGCGTCCCCAGCCAGGCGGGCGGGAAAAAGCCGCGGTAGGCGAGCGCCACGTACAGGACCGGCGCGCCGTGGCCCTTGGACAGCACCAGCCGGTCCCGCTCGTCCCAGCGCGGATTGGCCGGGTCGGTCCGCATGATCCGCCAGTAGAGCGTCATCACGACCTCGACCAGGCTAAGCGCTCCGCCGAGATGCCCGGAGCCTGCACGGCAGATCATGTCCGTGATGATGTACCGCCACTCGGCGGCCAAACGGTCGAATTCCTCGCGATCGAATGTCACGGGGGTCGTTGCCGTAGGTTCCATGTCAATCCTCCTCTTCAAGCCAACCGTTGGTACATCGCGATCAAGTCGCCCTCGGTCATGGTACGCGGGTTGTTGTTCATCAGCGGGTGAAAACTCTCGCGGGCCAATTGTGAGATATCTTCGGGCGAGATCCCGGCCTCGCGCAGCGTGCAGGGCAGCCCGCCCAATTGTTTCAGTTCCCGCACCAACACGATCAACTCCTCCGCATCAGCCAGGCCGATCCCGCGCAGAAAGTCCGTCATGCGGCCGCCCATCACGGGTGCGTTAAAGCGGATGGCTTCCTCCAAAGTGAACGCGCACGCTACCCCGTGGGGCAGGTGATAACGGGTCGACAGCGGAAACGAACAGGCGTGGACCATGGCGTTCCTGGGCAGTTGAAAAGCCGCACCGGCCAGCGTGGCGGCGTAACTCATGGCCGATCGTGCCTGGGTGTCGTCCGGCTGTTGGGCGGCCTGCCGAAGGTGCCGGCAGATCAGCCGGGCGGCCTCGATGGCCAGCAGATCGCACAACGGCTGGTGCCCGCGCGACCAGTAGCCTTCGATCGCGTGACTGAGCGCATCCAGGCCGGTGACGACCGTCGCCTTGCGCGGCAGCGAGTACGTCAGTTCCGGATCCACAACCGCGTGGACGGGATACAAGGCGTCGCCGGCAATCGGTCCTTTGCGCTGTTTTTCCGAGTCGTTCAGCACGGCGAACGGCGTGACCTCCGAGCCCGTGCCGGCAGTCGTCGGCACGGCGATCAGGGGCAGTCGCGCCGAGCCCAGCGCAGCGCCCTCCGAGTGGACGGCGCGGATGCTCGGCAGGTCTCCGGCGGCCAGACATGCCGCCGCCTTGGCACAGTCCATCGCGCTGCCGCCGCCCACCGCGACCACCACGTCGTGCCGCTCCGCCCGCAACCGCGCGGCCAAGGCATCCACGCAGCCGACCGTTGGATCAGGCGTCACGTCGGAGAAAACAGGAATTCCCGGCATGGCCGCCTGCACGCGAGACCACAGCGGCAACCGCACCAGGTCGCAGTCGGCCACCAGCAGCGGACGATTCCCCAGCGCGGCGGCGATCCGCGGCAACTGCCGGACAGCGCCTTCGCCGAACGTGATCGTGGTCGGGATCTTGAAGGTCCACATCGGGCTTACTCCTCGCGTGCCGTCGGCTCGTCAAAGTAGCCATCACACTCCGTGTGATGACCGGCCGACTCATCGTTTCGAAAGTAGCCATCACACTCCGTGTGATGATCGGCCGACTCATCGTTTCGAAAGTAGCCATCACACTCCGTGTGATGATCGGCCGACTCATCGTTTCGAAAGTAGCCATCACACTCCGTGTGATGACCGGCCGACTCATCGTTTCGGCTTCCACTGGTGCAGGGCCAGCGCCGCCGCGCCGACCGCTCCGTTGTATTGTCCGAGAGTCGAACTGGCAATCGCCGGCTCGTGGCCGCCGTCGCCCAGTTCGCGGGCCGTTTCGCGAACCGTCGCCAGAAACAGATCTCCGAGGTCCGCCAACGGGCCGGCGAAAATGATTTTCTCCGGGTCGAACAACTGATCCAACTGATACGCCACCCAACCGTGTACGCGGCCCACCGCGGACACCAGCGAGCGAGCAAATCCGTCGCCCGCGCGCGCGGCAGTCAGCACGTCGTCGATCGTTAATTCGCCAACGACGGCGGCCAGCGCGGTTGCTTCTCCCTGATCCCGGCCCCGCTGGGCCGCAGCCACAATCGCGGACAGCGATGCCACCTGTTCCAGCCGCGAGGCGGTCTGCGAGCACCACGCGCCGTTGCGGCGTGCGAACCCGCCATTGGCCAATTCCGCCGGCACGGGGCAGACCCAATGCCCAATCTCGCCCGCGCGGTGCTCCGCACCGTGCAGCAGATGGCCGCCGACCACCACGCCGGCCGCAACGCCGGAACGGATGCCCACGCACACGAAATTCCGCAAGCCGCGCCCGGCCCCAAACCACAACTCGGCCAGCGCCATCGAGCGGATGTTGTTCTCCAAATACACCGGCACGCCAAACCGTTCGCTCAGCCGTGCCCCCAACGGCACGTCGCTCCAGCCCTGGATAAAGTCGTAGTGGACGGCGACGTTGTTTACCGGATCGATCGTCCCCGGCACACCCACGCCAATCCCCAGCACGGGACGCGCATCGCCCTCCATCAGCTCGTCGATTGCCTGCGTGATTTTCGCAAGGATCTGCGCCGTCGAGTCGGCGGGCCGGATCGTCTTGTGAATCTGCCGCAGGGGCTGTTGGGAGAAATCGACGACCGTGGCCATCAGGTTGCGGGCCTCAAAATCGACGCCGGCAAAGCGGCCGCCCTGGGGATTGGGCAGCAGCGCGGTCGCCGGCCGTCCGGCGGTCTCGCGCTCCGGGGTTTCGGCTTCGAGTAGGAAGCCGTCACGGACCAGGCGGTCCACGTAAATACCGGCCGTCGAGGGGGCGAGCTTCAGTTCGCGGGCCAACTGCACGCGCGACAGACCGCCGCGCGCCCGCACGCGCCGCAGCATCTCGGCTTCCAGGCTGGCCACGTGCTGATGTTTGACTTTGATGCGACGGGGCATGACACAAACCCGCGCGAAAAGGGGTCAGGACTCTTTTCCCGAAAAGAGTCCTGACCCCTTTTCGCATTAAGTCAGAATTTTACTACGGCGCCCGTGTCTACGCTTTCTTGCGCCTTCAGGCACATGGCCACCGACCACAGGCCGTCCTCGCCGGTCACGCGCGGCGGCCGGCCGGTGCGGGCCGCTTCCGCCATGCCGGCGATTTCTTCCGCCAGTTCATAAACCTCGCCGCTGGCCGCCGGGATGGGCACGTCCACGGTCTTCTCACCGTCGAAGTGCTTGAGGAAAAACGTCGGATGGAACGTGCGGTCCATGGCCCCGCTCCAACTGGCCCACAATGCGCCCTTCGATCCCGTGAGTTTTGCCACCTGGTGATGCTCGAACGCACTGAGCGTCTGCGAGATCACCGCATACCGTCCGCCGGGGAAGTCAACGATCGCGCTGAAATTGTCCTGCAACTCCGGCCGCTCCGCCGACCGGGCGTTGGCGCGGGCATAGACGGAAACCGGATCGCCGCAACCGCCAAAGTACCAGCGGGCCAGATCGAAAAAGTGAATCGGCTCCTCCAGAATCCAGTTGCCCACGCGGCGAATGTCGTATCGCCAGCCGTCCGAGCCCAGCCGGTACGGATTGCGCCACAACTCGATCAGCGCGTACTGCGGGTCGCCGATCGCGCCCGCGTCCACCAACTGCTTGACTTGACCCCACAGCGAGGAGTAGCGGAACTCGTGTCCTACGGCCAACTGAAGGCCCGCGGTGCGGGCGGTTTGCACCAGGTCCTGGCACTCAGCGACGCTTAGCGCCATCGGTTTTTCCATCAGCAGGTGCTTGCCCGCTTGCAGGGCGGCAAGCCCCACCTCGTGGTGCAAATGCGAGGGCAGCACGACATCCACGACCTCGATGTCCGGCCGCTGAAGCAACTCGCGATAGTCCGCCACGACGACGGCCTGCGGATGCTTGGCCTGCGCCTCCGCACGGTTCGTCTCAGCCGCCTCGGCGATGGCTGCCAGACGCGTGTGCGGGCCTTCGGCAATCACCCGCGCATGGTGAGAGCCCCACGCCCCGTACCCAACCAGACCGAAAGCGACTTTTTCCATGTTGCCTCCTGTTTACGCACAACTCAGATTCGGCTATTATTTTGAAATCGAAATTACTGTCAAGCCGGGCGGCGGTGGGGACCTGAAAAAAGGCTGATCGCTCGACCGCGCTTCTGCACACTCGGGAGGAATTGAAATGAGAACCGGTTTTCCTTACCGGCCGCTTGTTTTCATTACGGTTGGCGTCGCTTTGGCCTTTCTCGCCGCAATTGGTGCCGGACCGCTCGCCGCACAGGACGCCGGCGGGTTCGTTCCGCTGTTCAACGGCCGCGACCTCACGGGTTGGGCTCCGATCAACGTGGCGGACGATACCTTCTTCGTGCGGGACGGGATGATCGTCACCAGCGGCGTGCCGACGGGCCTGATGCGCACGGACCGCATGTACGAGAACTTCATTCTCGAGTTGGAGTGGCGGCACATGCGGGAGGCAGGCAACAGCGGCGTGTTCACCTGGAGCGACGGTCTGCCGGCGGTCGGCGGTCCGTTCCCGCGCGGCATCGAGGTGCAGATCCTGGACCCCGGCTATGCCAAGAATCCGGGGGCGAACGAGTGGTTCACCACCCACGGCGACATTTTTCCCGTGCGCGGTGCGACCATGACGATGGCAGGCCGCATCTCGAAGAACGGAGCCCGCAGCTTTCCCATCGAGGACCGCACCAAGCCCTCGCCCGAGTGGAACCACTACCGTCTGGTGGCCGACCGCGGCGAGCTGCGTCTGTCGGTCAATGGCAAGGAAGTCACGGTGGGCAAGGATTGCGTGCCGCGCCGAGGCTACTTGTGCCTGGAAGCCGAGGGCAGCGAGTGCCACTTCCGCAACCTGCGGATCAAGGAATTGCCTTCATCCAACACGCCGCCGGAGCAGACCGCGGATCCCTACGAAGGCTTCCTGCCGCTGTTTAACGGCAAGGGTTTCGGCGGCTGGAAGGTCGACGAGGCCGTGAGTTCCGTGTGGTCCCTGCGCGGCTCGAACTTCGTCAGCAAGGGCGGCGTGAAGGGGCGCGGACTGGACCTGTGGTCCGAGAAAAGCTACCGCGACTTTGTGCTGTGCGTCGACTGGCGACTGGCGAAGAAACCCGAATTGAAACCTTTGCCGACGTTCACCGAGGACGGCCTGTATGCGCGCGACGCCGGCGGCCAGATGATCCGCAAAGAGATCCCGCACGCCGGCGACAGCGGCATCTTCCTGCGCGGCGACGGACGCTACCAGGTGAACATCTGGAGCCAACCGATGGGTTCCGGCGACATCAACGAACTGCACAAGGACGAGAAACTGCCCGCCGACCTGCGCCGGGCCATGCTGCCGAAAGTCAAGGCCGATGCGCCGTTCGGAAAATGGAACCGTTTCTTCATTACGTTGCGAGGCGATCGCGTCACGGTCGTGCTGAACGACCAAACGGTGATCGAGAATTGCCAGCTCCCCGGCATCGCGCCGGAAGGCCCGATCGCGCTGCAATACCACGGCGACGAACTGGAGTTTACGAACCTGTACATCCGGGAGCTGTAGAACGGAATTCATTCCGTTCCGAACGACATACATTCCCCTTCGAACGGAATGAATTCCGTTCTACTTTGACGGCGTCCGCTGGCCGCGTGAGGAATCTTCCATGCATTCACGGCAAGAACTCCCAAGCAAAAAACTGTCTCGCCGCCGCTTCCTGGCAAGCGCGGCGGTGAGTACGTTCGCCGCGCCGTTCATCCTGCCTTCCGGCTTGCGGGCCGCGTCGCCCAACAGCCGCTTGTGCCATGCCTGCATCGGCGTGACCCGCATGGGCGGCAACGACTTGAAGAACTTCCAGCAGCACGAGCGGGTCCAGATCGTCGCGCTGTGCGACGTAGACTCCCAGCATCTGGATCAAGCGACCAAGCTCGTGCCCGACGCGCGGCGTTACGCCGACTGGCGCGAGCTGTTCGACCAGGAAGGCGACAAGATCGACTCGGTGAACGTCAGCGTGCCGGATCACATGCATTTCTCGATCGCCTACGCCGCCGCACGGCGCGGCAAACATCTCTACTGCCAGAAACCGATGTGTCACGATCTGGCTGAGGTCCGGACGCTGACCGAGGCGGCCGTCAAGTCCGGGATCGTCACCCAGCTCGGCACGCAGTTCGCCTCCAGCATTGGCGACCGGATGACGGAACAGCTGATTTCCAGCGGCGCGATCGGCAAGATCAAGCACGTCTATCTGTGCTCCAACCGTGAGGCTCCCAACCGCGTCCGCGGGCCGCGCCCGCCCCAGGGCGAGGAACCGCCGCCACATTTGAACTGGGATCTATGGATCGGAACGGCGCCCTTGCGGCCGTATGCGCCCGACACGTATCACCCGGCGAAATGGCGCGGGTGGCTCGACTTCGGCACCAGCTGGTGCGCCGACATGGGCTGTCACATCCTGAACGCCGCGTGGCGCGGTCTGAACCTGAAGGCGCCGACGGCCGTGGTCGCCGAGGTCGAAGAGTCGTGGAAGAACTCGCCGGAGCGACGCGCCGACAACTGGCCGCAGAGCGAACACGTGACGTGGACCTTTCCCGGCAACGGTCTGATCGACGGACCGGAACTGACGGTTGAATGGTTCGACGGTGCGATGTTGCCGCCCCAGGAAGCGAGGGCCCTGAATCCATCCGCCAAATATCCGCTGGAGGCGGCGCTGCTGGTGGGCACCGAGGGCGCGATTCTGCACCGGCACACCGCCGGGCCCCAGTTGTTGCCGAAAGCGAAATACGCGACGCACGAGCGTCCGAAGCCGCCGCCGCGCGACCACTACTGCCACTACGTGGACGCCTGCCTGGGCGGCGAGAAGACGGAAGCAGACTTTGCCCGGACGGGGCCGATGACGGAGACGATCTTGCTGGGCACCGTGGCGATCCGCTGTTTCGGGCAGAAACTGACGTGGGACGCCGCGGCCATGAAATTCCCCAACTGCCCCGACGCCGAACGCTACCTGAAACGCCAGTACCGCGAGGGCTGGCAGGCCGTGCAGTGACACGTGTGGCACGGCCTACTTGTTGGCCGTGCCTCCCTCGTTTGGTGCAAGGAGCCATATTCATGAGCAACACCTCTCCGGTCACCGACGACACGGCTCCACCGGCCCGTTGGTACCACGGCGTGACCCGTTATCAGTGGCTGGTCCTGGTCATCGCGTCCGCGGGCTGGGTGTTCGACGCCTACGAGGGGCAGGTCTTCAACATCACCCGCAACGACTTGCTCACGGACATTCTGCAGGCGGCGCACAACGCGCCCGAGGTGCGGCGCTATGGCGATGTGTTCCTGGGCGTGTTTCTGGTCGGCGGAGCGTTTGGCGGGATTCTGTTCGGCAGCCTGGCCGACCGCTGGGGCCGCAAGCCGGTGATGGTGCTCACGATCCTGTTCTATTCCGTGTTCGCCGGGCTGACCTATTTCGCCACCAACCTGTGGCAGGTTGGCGTGCTGCGGTTCCTGGTGGCGATGGGCGTCGGCGGCGAATGGGCGGTGGCGGCGACGCTGGTGGCGGAAGTGTTCCCCAAGCACGCCCGCGCGCACGCTTCGGGTCTGTTCCATGCGACGAGTGTCCTGGGCACCTGGCTGGCGGCGGCGGTGGGCTTGGCGGTCGGCGTGCATTGGCGTTACGCCTATCTGATCAGCGTCATCCCGGCGCTGCTCGTGTTGTGGGTCTGGTCGAGTGTCAAAGAGCCGGAAAGCTGGACGCAGGCGAGCCACAAGGCTGCTACGGGCGAGGGCGGCAAGCTCGGCAGTTTCCGGGAACTGTTTTTCCATCGCGTCTGGGGACCTCGCGCGCTGCTCGGCATGGTGCTGGCCGCCGTGGGCCTCGGCACCTTCTGGAGCGTGACGGTGGCAGGCCAGGATCTGATGCTGGATTTGCTGCTGCGTGACGGCATGGACGAGGCCCAGGCGAGGGCGGAGGCCAAGTTCGCCTACGGGATCGTGCAGACGATCGGCGGCGGGCTGGGATTGCTGTCGTTCGGGCCGATCTGCGTGCGGCTGGGCCGGCGCCGCACGTTCATCCTGTTGCAGGCCCTGTCGCTGGTGGTCGTACCGGTCACCTGCTACCTGCCGGCGACTTACCTGCAGCTGTTGTTGCTGTTGCCGCTGCTGGGATTTGTCACGCTCGGCACCCACGCCGGGTTTGCGATCTATTTTCCGGAGCTGTTCCCGAACCACCTGCGTTCGACGGGCGCGGGTTTCTGCTTTAACGCCGGACGGCTGGTGGCATCGCCCGTGTTGGTCGTCTCGGGCATGTTGAAAGCGCTGCCTGGTGTGGACCTGCGACTGGGAATCACGCTCATGAGTCTGCTGTTTGTCATTGGAATTGTGGCCATGTTCTTCTTGCCGGAAACGAAAGACCAACCTCTGCCGGAGTGATCCGTGATTCGTGATAGGTGGTGAGAGACAAGTGATGAGCGAGCTTCCCGATTACCTGAGAGTCACGGCGGCCGACCTGGGCCGCGGCACGACGGTCAGAGTCCGCATCCTGGGCGACATGGCGTCCGTGGGACAGGACATGGCCGAGGCCCTGCTGCAAGAGATCTTGGATGCCCAGGCTGCGGGCCGCAACGCGACACTGATCGTGCCCGTCGGGCCGGTGGACCAGTTTCCGATCCTGGCGCAGATGATCAATGACCGGCGGATCGACTGCCGCGAGGTCGTGATCATCAACATGGACGAGTACCTGACGGACGACGACCGCTACGTTCCCGTCGATCACCCGTTGAGTTTTAGGGGGTTCATGGACCGCTTGTTTTACGATCGCCTGGACCCCTTGCTGGCGCCTCCGCCGGAACATCGCGTCTTTCCCGACCCGCAGCGTCCGGAGCGGATCGCCCGCCTGATCGCCGGCCGCGGGGGCGTGGACGCCTGCTTTGGCGGCATCGGCATCAACGGCCACATCGCCTTCAACGAACCGCCCGAACCCGGCGTGACGGTGAGTGTCGAGGAGTTCGCCGCGCTGCCCACGCGGGTTCTGTCGCTGACTCGCGAGACGCGCACGATCAACTCCGTCACGGTCGGCGGCGAGTTGGCCGTGATCCCGCGCCGAGCGGTCACCGTGGGCATGCAGGAATGCCTGGGCGCCCGCCGGTTGCGGATGTACTGCAACCGGCCTTGGCAGAGCGCCGTCGCTCGCCGCGTGTTGCACGGCCCGATCACGGCCGCTTGCCCGGCGTCGCTGATGCGGCTGCATGCCGATGCCGTGCTGAGCGTGGCCGAGTACGTGGCCCAGCCGCCCGACATTATGTTGCGGTGACCCCATGAGACTGGACTTTGCGAACGAGCGCGTGCTGGCCGTTGTCGCTCATCCCGACGACGCGGAATTACTGTGCGCCGGAACGCTGGCCCGCGCACGGGCGGGCGGCGCGGCGGTCGGCATCGCGGTGCTGTGCTTGGGCGACAAAGGCCAGCCGCCGCAACCCATCCCGCGTCTGGCGGCGGTGCGCCGCGGCGAGATGAATGCCGCCGCCCGATTGCTGGGGGCCGACCTGTTTTGGGGCCGCGTTCCGGACGGGACGCTGGCCGACGACCGGCCGACGCGGCTGCGGCTGACGGAGATCTACCGCCGGTTTCGTCCGTCGCTCGTGCTGGCGCACAACGGGGCGGACTATCATCCCGACCATCGCGCCGCGTCCGGAATCGCCGAAGCGGCTTCGTGGTTCTGCGCCGCGCGCGGACAGAAAACGAAGTCGCCCCCGCTGCCCGTATCGCCGGCCCTGTGGTGGATGGACACCTTGACCATGAGCGGCTTCGAGCCCGGCTTTTACGTCGACGTCACCGACTTCATGACGCTCAAGGAAGCCATGTTAGGATGTCATCGGAGCCAGGCGGCGCGCGGCGCCGACCGCGATTTTTCGCCGGTCCTGGAGCTGATGCGGCAGCAGGCATCCGCGCGAGGCGCGCAGGCCGGCGTCGCGGCAGCCGAAGCATTCCGGGCGCATCACGCGTTCAAACGCACGCGGGCGTGGTGAGATGGTTGACTCAGAACCCGGCGACCGGTGGGCTAACGCCTCACCGTTCGCCGGAGGGAGCAAGTCGGATTACTTGCCCATCTTGCGGAAGTTTTGGAGCGCGCGGCGCACGTCGTCCAACGCTTCGGGGCCCGCCCGGCCTTCCTCTTCGATGATGTACAGCTCGGTTCCGCCGGTCGTCTCGCAGATCTCGAACACTTCCTTCCAGTTGACCGTGCCCTCGCCGAACACAGCCCCCGGCTTGCCGCCGTGGTCCTTGATGTGGATGCTGGCGGAGCGGCCGGGGAACTTCCTCAACATGCCGATCGCGTCGCCGCCGCCGCCCAGGCAATTGCCGATGTCCAATTGCAGCAGGACGTCGGCGTTGGTGTTTTCGCCGAACAGTTCCCAGGCCGTCCGGCCTTCCACCTTGGCAAAGTCGCCGCCGTGGCAGTGATAGCCGATCTGCATCCCGTGCGGTTTGAGCCGCTCGGACAACTCGTTGAACACCTTGCCGGTCTCGGTGATCGCCTGCATCGAGGCGAGACTCTTGTGGGGCAGGGAGGCGACAATCAGGTATGGCGTGCCGATCACCTTGTGCATCTCGACGGTCTTCTGGAAGTTCTCGCCCTGTAAGGCGGGCAGCCCCATGTGCATTCCGCAGCTCTTCAAGCCGTTCTCATCCAGCAGCTTGCGCCACGCGGCCGCATCGTAACCGTAGTAGCTGTGCGCCAATTCGACGGCGTCGTAGCCCATCTGGCCAACGGCCTTCAGCACCATCGGCAGCTGCTTCTCGCACAGTTGCCGGACGGACCAGAGTTCCAGTCCGATCGGGATCTTCTTCGCCGGAGCGGCCCCAGCGGGCTGAGCCCATCGGGTACCCAAGATCGACGTGGCGGCCGCGCCGGCGGTCAACTGGAGCATTTGTCGTCGTGAGAGGTTCATGCGTTTCTCCTGGTGTTCAGTCGGGGGTGGTAAACGAGGTGATTGCTCGGCCTGGACAGACACGAACTCAACAGGCCCGTATCACAGCGATGATTATAGTCATTTCCGCGGGACTTTGTGCAAGGGCCCCGCTGCTATTGTACTGGAGGGCGTCCTCGAGCAGCGAACGGTCTTGGTCGTTCCTGCTCGCCAGTGCCGCGATCAACCGCATCAGGGCTTCACCTCGAGCAATTCCTTCATCGCCGCGGTCAAGATTGGCTCGGCTTCGGGGGTCACGTTGCTGGCTCCGGGGCTCGTTTCGTAGCCGCCTTCAGCATACGCCGCGGCGGGGCCGATGTAACCGGGACCGTACTCGCCGTAGGCCGCCATCGCGACGTGCAGATCGGGACGCATCGCCTTGGCGGCGAGTTGGTACTCGACAAGTAGCTCGCCCGGCATGTGCAGCACGCGCGCCTGGCCGACCCGCAAGCAGGCGATGTCGATGGCGTGGCCCGCCTCGCAGCGCTGCAGCCATGCCAACTGGTCGGCCTTGGCGATGTAGCCGCGTGCGGGTTCCGTCTTCAAGGCCTGGATCAGCTCCTCCTTTTTCAAATGCGCCGCGACGGGCAAACGTACGGGCACCGTCTGCCAGCCGAGATCGCCGGCGGCCAGCGGGCGTCTTTCGGTCGCGTCATAGGCTTGCTTCATGCCGTCCGCCAGACGCTCCGCGAGCCGCATGCGGTTTTCCTTGGCGCCGTCGTTGTATTTGCCGGCGCCAATGTTGCCGCCCGCACCGTTGAAGTGGACGTGCAGGGCGTCGGGGACGTCCTGGCCGCGAATGAAGCGCGCGATGCCGGGAAAGTCGGGGCTGGGTACACCGGTGCGGTAGTAGCTCTGCGGATGGCACGCATAGTAGCTGAGCACGGCCAGCGGCCGGTCCTCGTTCCAGAAGGAAAGCAAGCATACTTGCGGGTCAATCACTCCCTCCGGCTCGGCGCGCAGCGCGGGGTCTCGCGTGGTAGTGTAACGCGTCGCCCGGACGCGGCCGTCCGGTCCCAGAATGCGGCGGTTGGACGCGACCTCTTTCACCTCCGCCGCGCCCCACCCGTAATGGGTCACGGCCTGAGCCGCAGGCAGCGCCGCGCGGATGGCGCCGGCGGCGCGCTGAATGACCTGGCGATGAAAGGTCCCCTCGAAGCGGCCGTAATCCGCTAAACCGAGTTCGCGAATGATCCCCTCCGCAGTGAAATCGCAGCCCGGCGCATCGTGCTGGTGTACCGTGTGTACCGCCACGCGGTCGCGAATCGTTCCCGCCGCCTCGGCCAGCGCATCGCGAAAGGCGTCTTGTCCTTCATTGGCGATGCCGATCCAGTCCACCGCGCACACGACCATCGGTTTGTCCGCGCCGATCAAGACAATGCCGCGGCAACGGAGCGTCAATTCGCCCAGCCGTTTGACGGGGTCGTAAGCCATCGCCGAGCCCAAGGGCGGTGTCGCGTCCACGTCGAACGTGGCAATCTTGACCGCCGCGGTCTCGGCAGTCTGAGCCGTTGCAGTACGGCCATCGCCAACGGCTCCGAGGGCGGCAAACATGGCCAAAACGCAAGCAAGGAAGTACTGTCTCATCGATCGCTCCTGTCCGTTGAGAGAGAATTGGAGTACTGGGACACGGGTCCTTCACGGGCGAAAGACCGACATCAAGTTGTCGAGTCGCTGGCTGAGAAGCATCATGGAGGTGCTCGAAGCATCCGAATCGCACGAGGATTGTTTCGCTGCTCGACTGCCCCGATCACTCGGCGCCGACATGAAGCGGCTCGCGTAGCGATGCCAGAGCATCACGAATCAACCGGAGGGATTCCAGATCAGCGGGATCCGGACGCGTCTTAGCTTCCAGTCTCTGCAATTGCCGTTGACACCATTCCGCGGGTTCCAGGCCGGCACGCTCGATTTCCTGTGCCAGTTCGTCCCGGATTTGTGCAAGTTTCTTGTTCCCCATCATCGCATCTTCTCCAGCAGTCGCCGCAACTCGAAAACCAACTGGCTGGCAGCGTCGAAGTCCAAGCCGCATCTCACCGCATCGTGGATGGCCTTGAGTACCAGGTTCTCGCGGTCGGCGGGACGCTCCACGAGCACGGATCCTGCCACCGAGGCCAGCACCTCCTCCGCCGCTGACGTTATCGGTCCCGTCAGAACTCGCTGCCAATCGGCGTTTCGATGCACAAGTTGATGGCCACACTCGTGCGCAACCAGAGCTTCCAGCGAGAAATCCTCCGGGTCGGCGTCTCTCACAAATGCTTCGGCATAGATCACCAGCAAATCGTGCGCGACCGACGAGCCCAATCCGTACTGGGCTCCGCCAGCGTTGCTCCGCACGTGCCGGTAGTCGATACGCCCAGCAAAACCGAAGCGCCGAGCGATCTCCGTAACTCGGCGAAGTCGGTGCCGGTGTTCCGTCGCCGGAATTGGCTCGGGGTGTTGCTTCGTCATCCTCTCCCAGCCTAGCCGAGGTTGACTCGAACGTCAAGGCAGCGTGGTGAATCGGAACGGCTCCGATTCCTGCGGCCGGAGGCAGGCGATCGTTTCTGTCCGCCGTCTCATTGCGGCGGCCGCGAGTCAGACGGATACTGTACCAGCACCATCAGATTCGCAGTTGGCAATTGGGGCCCGGCCTGCACGCCGTGACATGGTCGCCTGAGATGCCGGCGCGAACTGATGGACCGTTCGCCGAGGCTTGCGTTCCCACTCACCACAACATGAGGGCGGCACATGAAATACCGCTGGTTCATTTTCGCGCTATCGTGTACTTGCGTCTGGCCGATATGCGAAACGGCCAAGCCAATGTGTCGCCCGGCAATAAGGTCGAAGGACGACAAGAACCAGGAAGCGCTGGACTGGCACGGTTGGGACGTCGCGGAGTTTGCGGGCAAGACGGCTACGCTGCAGATCGTCGACGCCGCCTCCGGCGGTTGGGGGCACATCAACGCCGATCACATTTTCCAGTGCGACGAACTGCGCACGCCCACCGATCCCGACTTTGCGCGAGTCATGTCCGGCGATCGCACGTCCAAGGTTCCCCAATTCACCTTTGCGGACACGCTGGAAGAACAGGAAGCCCAACTGAAGACCAATCCGCTGCTGTTGCGGATGCTCCAGTCGCGAAAGGCGCTGGCGGGCGATCCGCATCGGCCGATCTACCACTACGTCAACCCCGAGGGCTCGCTGAACGATCCCAACGGGCTGTGCTTCTGGCAGGGACGGCAGCTCAGTTCGATCACGATCGATTCGTCATACTCGTCGCAGTTGCCGGACGTGCGTTCGCGAGCGCCGGAAACGGCCCCGGTGTTCCTGGACAAGAACGAACCGCTCCGGCTGCGCGTGTTTGTCGACCGCAGCGTGGTGGAGGTCTTCGTCAACGGGCGGCAGTGCGTCGCGGTCCGCGTGTATCCCGGCCGCGAAGACAGCCTCGGCGTATCGCTCCGCGCCCAGGGCCAGGACGGCGAACTGAAATCGTTCGACGCCTGGCAGATGAAAGGGATCTACGACTGATCGCGGCCATCAGGGGCTCGAACGTTCCACTTCCAGGCCGCACAGAATCGGCATCTGCACGGGTGCCGGCGAGGCGTCGGCGGAGACGAATTCGATCACGAGCCGGTCCGCCACGGGAACGTTTTTGACCTCCCGCACGGCGAAGCCGTCGGAGTTGCCGGACGCAGCGGCGGCGTCCACCCCTTGGCAGGCCAACTCACCTTGGACGCGCACGTCGAAGACGCGCCGGCCGGGCTGGTCGCCTGCCGCACGGGCAAAGACGAGCCGCAGGTGGTAGGTGCCTGGACCGTCGCCGGCGCCCCGCAGCGGCAGCGCGAGGCGTTTTACGCCCCGAGCCCCGGAAGAAACAACCCAGGCCCACTGTGACGGACTGCGTTCTGAAGCGTCTCCGTCCGCGGTGAAGAAACCTCCCCCAGGTTGGAACTCGGTCTCGAACTGCAGCTTGAGATCCAGGCTCGTCTCCAGCGACGGGTTCGGCGTGGGCCGCGGGTACGCGAGCCACAGCTTGCCCTGCTTGTCCCGCCGGTCCCCCGGCGCGCCGAAGTTCAGCGACATCTGCCGGACCGGAGTCGTGGGTCCCACGCCGCTGTACAGACTCCACGGCCGGCGCGCCTCGCGCGGTTCCATGACGATCGTCGAGGCGATCGAGAACATGCACACGCAGCCGGCGCTGGCTTCGGGAATCACCACCAGGCCGCTGGCCGGAATGGCATTGATCCAGCAACCGGGGCGATGCCCGGAAAAGTGCTGCGTGCCGGCGTCACTCAACAGGTCGTAGAACCCCGTGTAGCCGCTGCGGAACAGCAGCATGTTGGCGCACGCCGAAATCGCGCCGCAGTGGTGCCCCGGCCGCATGAAGCTCCACGGCACGGCCGCTCCGGTCACCGGATGTTCGCGCGTCTTCTGCTCGCCCGATTTCAAGTCGAAGGCCCACGGCTCGGCGATCACCCGGTCGCCCACGATGATGGGCCGGTGCCGGTAATTGGCGTCCTTGGCCCACATCTTGTACCCGTCCTGCGCGCACAGCGCCACCAGCCGGCGGCGGGAGAAGTCGCCGGCCACGAACTGCTTCCAGAAGTGCCCGTTGGCGTTGGCTCCGCACAGGATCAGCACGCCGTCGTGGTACATCATCGTCAGCTTGCCGCCGCCAATGCCGATCTCGCTGCAGTCGGTGACGTCCACCGGCGTGGACCAGAGTTCCTTGCCGGTGGCCGCGTCCAGGGCGACGGCCAGCCGCACGTCGAGGGCCTTCAGGCGGTCTTCGGCGTTCTGGCGGGCGGCGCCTTCCAGACGTTCCAGCTCGCTCTTGTCCTGCCGCAGGATCGCTTCCCGCTGCTCGCTTGTCACCGAACTGTCGATGAAGAAAACCCGGTCCGGCCCGATGGCGATGGTTTGGAAGTTGATGCTCTGGCCCTGGTACTCCCACAAATGCTTGCCGCCGGCCGCGTCGATCGCAAAGATGCTGTCGGTGGCCGCGTCGCCCGGATTGCCCCGCCGGCGGAGATTCAATTCGATGAATTCCGGCCGCGTAGTTGCCGTGCCGAACAGCACGCCGTCACGGATCGCGACGTAGCCCCACTCGTGGGTCTTGGAATCGACGGACGGCGGCAGTTCGTGAACGCGTTTGACTTCCCCCGTCGCCGCATCGTGTTCGTAGACCTTGGTGCGAGCCATGTGAAACACCCGCTCGTCCGTGGCTGCCAGGTTGCCGGGGTTTCGATTCTGGTAGACCCCGGTGCGAATCGACTGCGGGTTTTCCACCTTCCACAACAGCTGCCCGTTGAACGCATCGTAAGCCATCAGGCTGTTTTCGCCCTGCACGAACATCCGCCCATTGAGGACCAGCGGGCCGACGGCTCCCAAGTGGCGGTTGACCATCAGGTCCGGTCCCGGGTCGCCGTACCAGAGCACTCCCAGGCCGCCCTTGACCAGCGTGTCGTCGCTGCTGGCCGTATTGCCCGGATCGGCATACTGGTGCGTCCACCGGCCCGCGCCGGGCAGCATCCCGCGAGTCAACGTGACCCACGATCCGACGGTCCGGACGACGCTCTGATCGGCGATGGGCATCTTCGCCAGCCAGGCTCTCGCCGCCGTCTCCGACAAGGCCTCGCCCGGCGCGCCGGCAGGACGGCCCAGGGCGATGACGCCGCCGGCCGGTTTGAGGTGCCGAGCCAGTTTTTCCGGGTCGCCCGGAATCGCACCCGTCGAAAGCAAGCTGTCCGAGACGATCAGATTGGCAAAATAGTTCGAGTACGGAATCGCGTCCAGATCGGCCTGATGCACCGTGATGCGATGGCCGTACAGACCCGCTGCCGCCAGCCAATGGCGAGATTCCTGGACCTTCTTTGCGTCCGGCTCGACGGCGAAGATCTTCAGCTCGCTGCGGCGCGCCAATTCCAGCGAGAGCCGTCCCTGCTGGCTGCCCACAACCAGGCAGTACCCCCGTTTCACGCCCGTGGTTTGCAGAATTTCCTCGGCGGCACGCTGGTACACGGCAGTCCACTCGTCCGCCGTGAACGGATGGTCCGCAGCCGTTGCGCCGGCCGGTGCATTGGTCGCTGCGTCCGCCGCTGGCGTGCCGGCAAAACAGTAGATCTTGCCCGCCGTGGTACTGACCAGGAGGTTGCCCGAAGCGACGGCAAGCCCTCGAGCCTGGCCCTCGACGTCGGCCTTCCAGATCTCCTGGCCCGCTGCCGTCTCGAACGCGGTGACGTTTCCTTCTCCGCCGGCGAACACCGTGCCGCCCGCGACGATCAAGCTGGCATCCGCCGCGCACGGCCTCCGCCAGACCACGCCCACATCGACGATTTCCTGCACGCGCTTGCGCAACTTCGCCATCCGCTGGCGCATCGCGCCGGCCTGGTCGCCGGCGCCCGGCAGTCTGCGGGCCAAATCGCGCAACTCGTTCGCAATCCTGACACGCTCGTTGCACGCCGCCGTGAATTCTTTTCGCTTGGTCCGCAGCAGTTCGCGGCCGGCCGTGACGTAGTAAGCGTCCTCGACCACGACCAGGTGCGTGCCCAGCGAGTACGACTGCAGACGCCCGCCGGCGATCAGCGCGTCCGTTCCGGCGATGGCCGTACTGGCGAGGCTCAGCGCGGCGGCTCCCCCGCCGATGAGTTCCCCGGTGGTTCGACTGACGGCCTTGGGACGCGACCGTCCCGAAGGAACGTACAGCGTGTCCGCCGTCGCCAGCAGGTAGCCTTGCGGTGAAAGGTCGTTGCGCCCGGCATCCAGGTGGCTGAGGTTGTCGTTTCGCCACAGCAGCGTGCCGTCGGCGGCGCGGGCCGCGCCCAGGTAAACGTTCTCGTGCGGAAAAATGCCCGCTCCGAAATAGGCCACGCCTTCGTCAACCAGCACGCTGGTCCGCACGGGCCAGCGGGAGATCATCTCGCCGCGGGCCAGAAACCATTCCTGGCCCGGCCCCAGTCGCTGCTTCCAGACCAGACTCCCGGACTCGGCGTCCAGGCAGTACGTGTAACCGTCGTCGGAACCGACATACGCCCGGCCCGCCGCGACGCTGGGGGCCAGCCGAATCGGCGCGTCCGTAAAGAAGCGCCAGATCTCTTTGCCGGAGTGCAGGTCCAAGCAGCGAACCTGGTGGTCGACGGACGAGCCGAAAAAGACGCGCGGGCCTACCACCGCCACTTGCAGCGCGTCGTCGAACCGCACGCGGTCGCCGATCTCCTTGCCCTCGATGATCCGTCCCACCGCCTCCGTCCACGTGCGCCGCGGAACGGCCGTTGACGAAAACAGCCAGGCCTGCCGCAGCGGCAGCGCCGGCTGCTCCGCCGTCGCCCCCGTCCGTCCATAGTCGCCCAAGTACGTAGGCCAGTCCCCCGCAGAGACCGCGGCGGATGCTCCGAGCAGCAGGGCGAACGAGCAGATCAGATTCCGTTTCATTTCGTTTCCTCGAACGATGCTAACTGGCGTTGATGGTGCGCGTGGTGTGATCGTAGGTTGTGCGGCGGCCGGAGCGGAACGATTCCACCGCCATCAAACAGGCCACCGAGTGCTGGTAGCCGGCTTCGATCGGGGCCCGCGTCGGCTTGCCGCTTCTCAGGCATTGCAGCCAGTCGAGGAAATGGTCCGGCGTCTCGATGGCTTTCACCTCGACCACGCCGCGGATGCTGCCGTCGCGCTTCGGACCGCCTTCGGCACTGTAGGTCGGGATGCTCCAGTTGTCGAGGATCAGTTGGCCCTTCTCGCAGAAGTACCGGTGCCGGTTGCCGCCGCCGTTGCCGAAGTTGCTCGAGTAGGCGACCATCAGGCCCTCGGGATACACCCACAACGCCTCGACGTGGTCCGGGCAGGTAAAGTTGTGCTCGTCCTTCCACGTGAACACGCCGCCGTTGCACACGCAACTGGTCGGGAACTGCAGGCCGGCGATGTAGTTGTACAGGTCGATGAAGTGGCACCCCAGGTTGGCCACCGGTCCGTCGGTGTAGTCGAGGTAGCCGTACCAGCCGGAGTAGACGCCGGGATCGAACGGCCGCTTGGGGGCGTCCATCAGGAACTCGTTCCAGTCGATGTCTTCCTTCTTGATGTCCTTGAGGAAGCCGTACCAGTAGGGCCGCTCGCCGTTGCGGCACTGCTCGATCCGCGAGGCCTTGCCCAGAATGCCCGATTTCCACAGCTCGCGGCAGCCGGTGCTGGTGGGCAGACTGCGGATTTGCGTGCCGACCTGCACGACGATCCCGGCGGCCTTGACCGCGTCGACCGCACGGAGCAGTTCCGGCACGTTGCGAGCCATCGGCTTTTCGACATAAACGTGCTTCTTGACCTTGGCAGCGGCTTCCAGTTGGATGGCGTGATGATGGTCGGGCGACGCGATGAGCACGGCGTCCACGTCGTTCAGGGCCATGATGTCGCGATAGCTGACGAACTTCTTCGCCTCGGCGCCGTACCACTCCTTGCAGAACGCCGCAGCTTCTTCCCGCGCGACGCGCCACGGGTCGGACACGGCGACGTACTCGACGTTCTGATCCTTGTCGTGTTTGTGGACGCCCATCATGTGCGCGCGGATGCCGCGGCCGCCGCAGCCGATCTGGGCGAGCCGGATGCGCTCGTTGGCGTTCATAATCCGCCCGTAGCTGCGGGCGGACAGGGACATGGCCGTAGCGCCGAGGGCGGTGGCCTTCAGGAAATTGCGGCGGTTGCAGTTCGCGTTCATGGGCTGAGGACTCCTCAATGAGTGGTTACAACGTCAGTGACGGTTCACGGGTCCATGCCTGTCTTCGCGGCCGCCGGGACCCAACAACAGCGGCCTGATGTAACTGAGTCTTGTCAATTGCGGACGAATTTCTGGATGCGTTTGCCGTTGATGTCCCCGGCATACAGGTTGCCCTGCGAGTCGACGGCGACGGCGTGCAGCCAGTTGCACTGGCCCGGCTGCTCCTGGCCGTCCTGGCCGACCGGCACGGTCCACACTTGCCGCACTCGGCCATCGGTCGCAAACCGCAGGAAGATCGCATCCTTGGGAGGCGGATAGCTGCCATCGCGGTACCAGGACTGGGGCGAGGAACCGCAAGCCCAGATCTCGTCGCCGGCGGTGATGCACAGACCCCACGGCATGATCAAGTGGTTCCACTCGCCGAGCGCCTTGCCCTGTTGATCAAACAAGTGGATCCGGCCGGCATTGCGGTCGGCCACGTACAACGTGCCGCGGGAATCGACGACGATCTGGTGCGGCAGGCAGAACTGGCCCGATCCGCTGCCGTACCGGCCCCACGCCTTGACGAACTTGCCCTGCGCGTCGAAATGCACCACGCGGCGATTGCCGTAGCCGTCGCTGATGAACACGTCGCCCGCGGGAGTCATCGCCGTATCCGTCGGACCGTTGAAATGCGTCTCGTCTTCTCCCGGTTGGCCCGGCGTGCCCAGCGTCAGCAGCAACCGGCCCTCGGGCGTGAACTTCTTGACCACGTGGGCCGAGTGATCCGTGATCCAAACGTTTCCCTGGCTGTCGAACCGTACGCTGTGCGGGCTTTTAAATTGGTCTTGTCCCCAGCTCGTGACCAACTCGCCGCCGCTGGTGTACACCTGCACCGGGACGCGACAACGTTCCAGGCACCAGATGCGATCCTCGCGGTCGACGGCGACCCCCGGCACGGCGGCCCGCGGCCCGAATTCGTCGGGACGCTTCGGCCAGGCCGGATCGACCGTGTACTCGATCACGGTCGGCTGCGGCGGGTAATTCGGCTGGCCGGCCCGAGCGCCGGCTGCAATGGCGGCCATGAGCGCCGCGATTCCAATGGCCGTCACAACCATTTGCAGGGTTCGTGCAATCACGGGTAGACTCCTATTGGCGGTTTTCAAATGCGAATCTCAGTATTTATTCGACAAGAGATAGTAGTCGCCAACTCGCACCGGGCGACGGCGTTCATCTCTCGGACCAGAATACGCCCTGGTTCCCCGCATGTCGAGTCCCCATCGTAGACCGCTCGCTCCGCGAGCGGAATCGTGGCGCGGAGCGACACGCCTACGATGCCCGGTCTCTCCGGTACTGGCATCGACCCCTGCCATGGATTGACACCCCGTGCCCTAATCCTCAAAATCTAGCCTATAGGATTCGGTGGAAGATTAGGATTTCAGATCCCGGCGCAGCCGGTTAAGTCCTTTGCTGCAGACAACCTCGCGCCCGCAGGAGCCCCCATTGATTCCTCGACGCGTTTTGACGACTTTGGTGTTCGCCCTGCCGCTGATGGTCTTTGCGTTTGCGGTGCTGATGGGCGCTGCTGCGCTGACGCAGGCGATGCAGGACGAGGCTGGGGCGCGGGTCCTGCGCTGGATCGCAGCCGGCGTGCTGGTGCTGGCCGTCACCGATATGCTCCTCTTGCTGTGCGTTCTGGGACTGAAGGCACTCCGCGACGACGACACCCCGGACACCGGCGACGAGTGATGGTGGACGGCGCCCCGCCAAGCGTCTGGATCGGAAACACGCGACGAACATGCCTATCAAGTTTGCCTGTGAGCATTGCGGAGCGCGTCTGAGCGTCAGCTCGCGCAAGGCCGGATCGCGGGCGAAATGCCCGAAGTGCCAGCAGGCGCTGACGGTCCCGGAGCCTCCGCGGGAGGTGGCCGACAGGCCGGCGCAAGCGGCGGCGCCCGCCCAGCCGGCGCAGGGCGATCCGCTGGCGGAATTCCTGGTCTACGATTCCGAGGCCGAACTGGTCTACGCCGCGGATGACGATGAGAGTTCGTCGCTGGCCGGGTTTCAAGCGTCGCTGGATCCGGACAAAGTCGCCGTTCCGCGCAGCATCCTGTACGCGCAGGGTGCGCTGCTGGGAGTCGTGGCTGTGATGAGTCTGCTCGTGGGAATTCTGGTCGGGCGAGGATGTTCCCCCACGTCCCCGCTGGAAAACGCGGGGCCGCAGACCTGCCTGATCTCCGGTGTGGTGGCGATCGAACGGGCGACGGGCCAGACCGTGCCGGACGACGGTGCCGCCGTGATCGTCGTGCCGCGAGATCTGCGGCCGGAGCAGAAGGTGGAAACCGTCGGGCTGCGGCCCCAGGACACGCCGCCCGACGAAAACCATGCCGGGCTGCAGACCATCCGCGGTCTCGGCGGCGACTACGCGCGCACGGACCCGGAGGGCCGCTTCCAGCTGCGCGTGCCCGACCGCGGCCCCTACTTCCTGCTGGTCATCTCGGCCCATGTCAGCCAGCGCGATCAGGAGCAGTCCAAGACCACGCTGGCCCAAATCGGACGGTTCTTCCGGCTGACGCCGGAAATGTTCGAGGGGCACGCCATCCGCTGGCAGGAAGAGCATATCCAACGCGATCGACAGCTGAACGTTGTGTTTCCCAGCGCCCGCCCTTGACGCCGCAACGGGATAAGGTATCAAAGATCGGTGAATCCTCAGTAGCCATCACGCTCCGCGTGATGATGGCAGCGTAGCCATCACGCTCCGCGTGATGATCGCAGCGTAGCCATCACGCTCCGCGTGATGATGGCAGACAAGATCGGGACTGTTATCTCTGTTCCCTCCTGTTCAAAACGCGCTCGGGAAAACAAGGAATCGGGCAATCGTAGCTCAACGCCGGCACCCCAGGGAGGCACCCGTCATGGACATGTACGTTGGATTGGACCTCGGCGGCGCCACCACGCAGGCCGCCATTGCCGCAACGGACGGCCGGATCCTGGCCGAACGCAGCATGCCGACCCTGTCGCACGAAGGTCCGCAGCGCGTCCTGGCGCGCATGGGCCAGCTGGTCCACGAACTGGCCGCAGCCGCCGGAGCACCGCCGGTCGCCTGCGGTGTCGGCGTGCCCGGATTGTTGGACCTGAAAGCGGGCAAGACCATGTTCCTGCCCAACTTTCCAACCAACTGGCGCGATGTCCCCATCTGGGACATGTTGGCCGCCGAGGCCGGCTGCCGGGTCCACCCGCTGAACGACGTCCGCACGGCGACCTTGGGCGAAATGATGTTTGGCCGCGGGCGTCATGCCAATACGAGGCAACTTGGAACTACTGAAATTTCAAATCTCAAATTTGCCCCCTGCCCCCTGACTCCTGCCCCCTGACTCCTGACTCCTGCCCCCTGTCCCCTGACCCAAGCGGAGCCACTCATGGACTACACCTACGAACAGATCGCCAAGATGATCGACCACTCGCTGCTGAACCCGGTGTTGACGGACGCCGAGTTGGAGGAGGGCTGCGGCATCGCCCTGCGGTACAACCTCGCTTCGGTCTGCATCAAGCCGTACTATCTCCGCCGCTGCGCCGGACTGTTGGCCGGCAGCACCGTCGCGCCCAGCACGGTGATCGGATTCCCGCACGGCGGAAATGCCACGGCCGTCAAGCTGGCCGAAGCCGAACAGGCGCTGGCCGACGGCGGCATCGAGTTGGACATGGTCGTGAACGTGGGCAAGGTCCTCAGCGGCGACTGGGACTATGTGCGCCGCGATATCGAGGCCGTCGTCGAGCGGGCTCATGGGGCCGGGGCCAAAGTGAAAGTGATCTTCGAGAACTGCTACCTGCAGGACGAGCACAAGATTCGCCTGTGCCAGATCTGCGGCGAGGTGAATGCCGACTGGGTCAAGACGTCGACCGGGTTCGGCACCGGCGGCGCGACGCTGGACGACCTGCGTCTGATGCGCCGGCACGCGCCGCCGCACGTCCAGGTGAAGGCGGCCGGCGGGATCCGCACCTTCGCCGCGCTGCTGGAAGTCCGCGCAGCGGGCGTCACGCGCTGCGGCGCCACGCGAACCGTGGATATGCTGGACGAGTGCAAACGGCTGCTGGGACAAGGCGGGTGATGGGGGGCGGGCAACTGCGGATTTGGAGCGAGTGCGTATGAGTCCCGTCCGCTGGTTTCAGGGTCTCGTCCAGTTCCTGCCGCGATTCTGGCCTCAAGCCAAATCGCTGGGCCGGCGCGGCGAAGCGGCGGCGGCCCGCTTTCTGAAAAAGAAGGGCTACCTGATTGTCGCCCGGTCCGACCGCATGCGATTGGGCGAGATCGACCTGGTGGCCGTCGACGGCCGCACCGTGGTGTTTGTCGAAGTCAAAACTCGCCGCTCGCACGATGCCGGACATCCGGCCGAAGCGGTGGACGAGGACAAGCAGCGACGCTTGACCCGCCTGGCGCTAACCTATCTGAAACGCCACAGCCTGCTGGAGTACCCCGCCCGCTTCGACGTGGTGGCCGTCACCTGGGCCGACGACCGCCGGGAACCGGCCATCGAGCACTTCCAAAACGCCTTCCAGGCCGTCGGCCAGTGGCAACTGTTCGGCTGAGATGCCAGCACCGCATGCATCAAATCCCTCTCGCCTCCCAGCGCCCAAATCTGTAACCTTCCGCCCGCGTCCCGGATCAGTCCCTGAAACCGCTCTGTCGCTGCCGAGTTTCGGAGTGCGGTGCCTTGTCACCGCTTTGGACAGCGGCCTGGAGCGTGGCGGCTGGTTGGGTTCAGGAGACACAGCACGGCACCGGAACACAAACCGCCGGCTGTTGCGTCGCCATCGAGCCAAAGCGGCGACAAGGCGCCGCACTTCAAAACAAGCGCAGGAAAACAAGAATTTGGAGAATAACAGTTCGCCGGCGTGCGGGACAAAACGCCACGAACTTGTGCCTCAAGGAGTCGTTCATGACCAGGAAGCCTGTAACACCTGTAATCATCTTGAGCCTCGCAGCGGTGTTCTCCGCCGCCGGCGCCGGTTGCTCGAATGTGAATAGAACTCCCCTCGAATCAACCGCCGCCGCGCTGCCACCGCCGCCTACGGCGCTGACCCCGCCGCTCGCGCCCGACGGCCAAACGGCCTTCGGCCCGCAGATTCCAGACCCGGTCGCGGGCGACTGGCCCCCTGCGGACTTCCACCTGGAACCCCCTCCAGCGACTCTGGCGGGTTCGAAATCCGAACCGGCGGCTGAGCCCGCCAGCATCGTGGTGTCCGACACGTCCGTTCTGCCGCGGACCGTGGGACACGTCAAGACGGCAACGTTTGACGCCGAAGTCCTGCAATCCGACGTGCCGGTGCTCGTCGACTTCTACGCCGACTGGTGCGGGCCGTGCAAGAAACTCGCGCCGCTGCTGGATCAACTCGCCTACCAGACTCCGGACGCCAGGATCGTCAAAGTGAACATCGACGACAGTCCGGAATTGGCGATCCGCTACGGCGTCAAGGGCATCCCGCACCTGAAAGTCTTCAAAGACGGCAAAGCCGTCGCCCAGCACGTCGGCCTGGCCAACCAGCAACAGCTGACCGCCCTGCTGTCGCTGTGAGCATTTCGAGAAATTTCGGAAAACGCATTCGCTGTCTCCTTAATCTGAAATCCTTCACCCTTCCCCCTTTCCCTTTCATCTCTCCCCCATCTCCCACACGCGCACCCCCTGGGGACTAAGATGGATCGGGATGCTCCGGGTCGCCGGAACCTGGGTGGCGATCGCGCGCAGCATTTCTCGGTTGGCCGCCGCCTTGGGACCGCCCAGGATCGTGACCGACCCGCCGTCGCCCCCCGCGCCGTTGACTTTCCAGCCCAGCGCGCCGTGCTCCCGCGCCACCCCGATCACCGCCTGGTGCGTGGGGCTCACCAGGTCCGGGTGCAACTGGGCCTGGGCTTCGGTATTGTCGATCATCGTCCGGCCCAGTTCGACGAAATCGCCCGCGTACAACGCATCCCGGGCGCGCACGGGAATCTGCCTCAGCGGCCGCAGCTTCTCGGCGTTCGGACCGGCGTCCTCCAGTTCGGCAATCACCAGCTCGTGGACCTTCGACGAACTGTGCGATTGGCCGAGGAAAATCAGCGACAGCCGCGCCTCCAACTCCCACTCGACCACCTGCGGCAGCCGCAGCGGGCTGACGATCGCCCGCGGGTAATCCAGGATCTCGATAAAATTGATCCCGCCAAAGGCCGAGGCCAGCTGGTCCTGGACCCCGCACTGCTGCTTGAGCCGCTCGGTCTCGATCCGGTGCGCCGCGTGGGCCACCTCGTGCGGGGTGAGCCGGCCCGGGGTCAGCAAGTCCAGTGCGCCGATCAACGCCACGCTGACCGCCGCGCTGGTGCCCGTCGAGGCGCCGGCCGGAGCCTCACTGAAGATGTCGATCTCCAGGGCCAGTTCTCGCGGCAGGCCCATAAAGTCGACGGCGGCCTCCAGCAGCGGATGCCGGTCGTAGGTCCCGCCCACGCTGTCCAGCGTGTACCGCTCGCCGTAGTTCTCCGCATAGATCGTCACTGGCGGCCGGTCGCTGCCGCGGGCAAAGACCCGCATCTGCACCTCGGCCAACGGGTGGACGGCGATATTCAGCACCCTGCCGAACTTGGCAAACCACGTGTCCGTCCACCCGCCGAAATCGGCGATCCGGATCGGAGCCACGCTGGAAATCGTCCGCAACGGCTTCTCGTCTTGCTTCATAGTCAGGGGTCAGGGGTCAGGGGTCAGGAGGCCGCCGTAGCATGGCTCTCCGAGCCGTGCCCGCGATCGCCAAACACCGCGCAAGAACACCACGGAGCCGATCGCGGCAACGTTGAGCTTACCCTCGCGTCAAGAAAAAGTCTACTGCGTGCCGTGCGCAGGTCGCGAGTTGGACGATTTGCGGTATTCCGGAATTATCGAGTTTCGTGCTTCGCATTTCCTATTTCCAACTTCCGCGCACGCCACGCGCATCCCACCGCTGAAGACCCTACGGCGCCCCGTACGCCGGCAGTGGCAGCGGATAACGAGCCAGCGGCCCGATCGGCTGGGCGGCCGGTGGCGGAAGTCGCCCTTCGCGCTCCGGCGGCGGCACGATCGGCTGGACGGACGGCGGCGGCACTGGGCCTACGGGAGCCGGCGGAAGTTGCTGTTCCTGCGCCGGCGGCAGCGGCACCGCCTCCAACGGCACGGGTGGGCCCGCAGGCGACGGCCCGCAAGTGAAGCACGGGGGCTGCCATTCCATCGACCATGGCCGCCAACACGTCCCGTAGTAGCCGTACATGTCCGTCACGCCGCAGTAGCAGGGCGAGGGCAGCGGCGTACACAAGCTCCTCAGTTCCGCGTTGCGGCAAGCCGTGTGCGCGCGGTGCAGCAGATTCTTGGCCGGAGCGCACCCCGCCAACAGGCTCGTCAATCCCAATACCAGGCTGACCATCGTCCAGCGAATCGAAGCACTTTGGATCATGATTCTTCAAGCCTGTGTAGGACGCAGTTGACAACGAAACTCCGGCAGTCGAATCCGTCACGGGACATCTCAAAAACCGCCACCACCCCAACCACCACCGTGATAATTCTGCAGCACTCTCCCGGTGAATACGCCCAGCGTGCGGACCATCAGGATGCTGAATCCCGCCACCCGTTCGACGGGCGCCGTCAGCTTGCCGAGCGCCGTGTCGAGCGCCACGAGTTCATTCTCGGCGATGAACAGCCGGTCGCCGGGCATCAGTTGGTAGTTCGTCGTCGTGGACCCCTGTTTCGCAATCGCGTACCAGTCCACCTGCAGGATCTGGACCTGATCCGAATACGGGGTGGGCCGGGCGATCCAGATGCGCTTGGACGACGCCGACGTGGTGCCTCCCAGGTTGGCCAGCGCGTCCAGCACCGTCTCGTTGCCCGTAATCGGGAAACGCACCACCGAGTCTCCCATTCCAGCCCCTTCGGTCACCACATAGTAGACCTTGCTGTTGTAGGCAAACACGTCGACCGACACTTCGGGCCGTTCCAAGTACTGGCTCAAGTGGGCTTCGATCGCCGCCTTGGCTTGCGCCAGCGTCATGCCCACCACCGGGACGCTGCCGTAACTGCCCAGCGTGATCGTGCCGTCCGGGCCCACCAGGTGGTCGCCCGCGACTTGTTGCAGTCCGGCGATCTGGACCAGCGAGACCGTCACCGCCGGCTCTTTCCAGTCCTTGCGCAAGTACTGCGTGACCGCCGCCTGGGCTTCCTCCACCGTCATGCCGGCCAGCGTGATGGCGCCGTACGTTGGACCCAGATCGAGGACGCCGCCCAGTCCCAGCAAGTACTGTGCGCTGATCGGAGCGCTCGGGTCCACGCCCTGGGCCGTGACCATCACCGTGTCGCCGGTGCGCAGCCGGTAAGGCGGCTTCGGCACCAACTGGATCGCCTCCACCACCAGGATGTCGGGCGGTTCGATCACGTATTGAGGCAACACCACCTTGGACAACTCGTGCGGCATCGGGCCGTGCGGCGGGATCGACACGTCGGATATGTCCGGCGCTGGATGCAGCGTGGCACACCCCGTCATGCACAGCAAGACGGACGATATGGCCCAGCAAATTGGCACTCGCGACATGGCACTCAGCTCGAATCCAGACCTGCGTTCTTGACGTTATCGCCGGCAATTCCCGACGAAGCTGCTTGCTGGGTGTAATCGGCTAATCCGTTACGACCAATACAACCGAAACGTATTTGCCCGCAGAGACTAACCATCTCCCGCGGCTTCGCGCCTCCGGTTAGGTTCATGTTCCCAAGAATGCGCGATTCGTGTATCCTAAGTGCTGTGGCAGTCTTCTTTTCCGGCGATGGTCATTCGATCCCGGCGAAATACAATACGCGGTCGGAATTGAAGGCCACGGTCAAGGACGGAAAAAACACCTTCGACTGGCCGCTGAAGAGCAATTAGGCCGGAACAAGTCCGCGCCGTTCCGGCACGGATCGGTTGCCGTTGCCTTACCCGCCGCCGCACCGGAACTGCGGGGACTTGTTCCGGCCCGGTTGGGAGCTAGTTGGCGCGGCTCGTCCAGTCGATCCCTGACAACGAGGCCAAGGCCAGGTGCAAGGCGTGGGTCCCGCGGCGGCCACCGCCTTGGGCTTGCACGGCCAAATACAGCTGCTTGGCCAGCGCCAGTCCCGGCAGGACCAACCCCATCCGGTCCGCCTCGTCCAAGGCGATGCGCATGTCTTTGATGAAGTGCTCGACGAAGAAGCCGGGATCGAAATTGTTCTGGATGATCCGCGGACCGAGGTTGGACAGCGACCAACTGCCTGCCGCTCCGGACGCGACGGATTCCAGGACGCGGTTCAGATCCAAGCCGGCTCGGTAGGCGTATAGGAGGGCTTCACACACGCCGACCATGTTGCTGGCGATCAGCGTCTGGTTGACCATTTTCGTGTGTTGCCCCGCGCCGGGGCCCCCTTGATGGACAAAGGTCTTGCCCATCGCCTCCCAGCACGGGCGCAGGGCTTCGACCGCCTCTGCGTCGCCGCCGATCATGATCGAGAGCCGCGCCTCGCGAGCGCCCACGTCGCCGCCGGACACCGGCGCGTCGATGCTGACGACGCCCTTCTCCTGCGCCGCCGCCGCGATTTCGATGGCCAGCGACGGTTCGCTGGTCGTCATGTCGACCAAGAGGTTGCCCGGCTTCGAGCCGGCCAGAGTGCCCTCGGATCCGAGAACCACTTGGCGGACGTCGCGCGGGAACCCGACGATCGTGAAAACGACGTCGCTGCGTTCGGCCACGGCCCGCGGGCTGTCGGCCCACGCGGCTCCCCGGGTTAACAGCCGATCCGCCTTGGCTCGCGTGCGGTTGTAGACGGTGGCCGAGAAGCCGCGAGCGATCAGGTGCCCGCACATGCTGGCCCCCATCACGCCCGTGCCGATCCAGCCGATGCGGGTCTGGCCGGGTTCGATCTGCATGAATGTCGTTCTCTCTACGAGTCTTGCGGAGCCCTTGCTTAGGCTGGCTGACATCACGCGGAGCGTGATGGCCACTTTACCATCGCTGTTCGGGACGATTGATGATCTCGTTCAGGATGAACGCTTGTTGAATCGACTGGGGACTGCGGAACAACTCAACGATTCGAGCGGCAGGGGCGGCGCCGACTGCCGCGCCGGCTTTGTCTTCGGGATCGCTGATTCGACTCAAGTCATGATCGAACTTCTGGCGCAGGTGGGCTTCGACTTTCTCGTCGGCCTGGCCGATTTCCGCGCCCAGTTGTGCGGCGCGGGCGGTGACATCGCTGGTGTCCAGGTGCTTCTCGACGTGCTGGGCGACGGCGGCGCGCCGCCGCACCGGCGCCGCATCGACGATTTCGGCGTCCAGGACCTCCGCGTCCACCGGAGCGGAGCGAGAAGCCACCGGACGCTGCGGCGCCGGCCTGGGCTGCGGAGCCCGTTGCGGGGCGGGGCGCGGCGGAGCAGACCGTTGGGGGCCGGGCCGCGGTTGGCCCTGCTGTTGCTCCGCGATTTCCCGCAACAGATTCTCCAAGTCGCGCATGATGCTCATGACGGACGGCCTCCGGCGGTGGCGCTCGTGGCGATCGACTTCCGCATCTCCGTATCCGCCTGGACGTTCCGCAATTTGAAGTAATCCAGCACGCTCAGCTTGGCAGTGCGGAACGCCTCGGCCATGGCCTTGGGCACTTCCGCCTCGGCGTCGACCACCTTGGCGCGGCTGTCCTCGATGGCAGCCGTCATTTCCTGCTCGCGGGCTACGGCCGCCGCCCGGCGGCCTTCGGCTTGCGCCCGCGCGACGCGCGTGTCGGCCTCGGCCTGATCGGCCTGCAGTCGGGCGCCGATGTTTTCGCCCACGTCGATGTCGGCAATGTCGATCGAGACGATCTTAAAGGCCGTTTGCGAGTCCAACTTGCGGGCCAGCACCGCCTTGGAAATCATATCCGGGTTCTCCAAGACGTGGGCGTGTGTTTCCGCCGAGCCGATGGCGCTGACGATGCCCTCGCCCACGCGGGCGACGATCGTCTCCTCCGTGGCGCCGCCGATCAACTGCTGCAGGTTCGCCCGCACGGTGACGCGGGCTCGGACCTTGAGTTGAATGCCGTTTTTGGCCATGGCGTCCAACGAGGACTTGCCCGAAGCACGCGGCGGACAGTCGATCACTTTCGGATAGACGCTGGTCTGGACGGCTTCCAGCACGTTGCGTCCCGCCAGATCGCAGGCCGTGGCTTCCCGGAAAGATAGGTCGACAATTTTCGCTTTCTGCGCCGCGATCAGCGCCCGGACCACCAGCGGCACATTCCCGCCGGCCAGATAGTGGGCTTCCAACGCCCGGCTGGTCAAGCCCATTTTGTCCGTAATGCCCGCCTGGACCGCCATGATCTTGCTGCGCACAATCACCGTGGGATTGACTTTGCGGAAAGTCATGCCCAACAAGTCCCAGATCGTGATCCCGGCCTTGGTCAGCACGCATTGAATCCACAATCGGAAGTAACGGGCGAAGACGCCGAAGATCACCATCAGGATAATCAAGATCACGACGGCGATCCCGATGCCCACCAGCGTGGTCGGGTCGATTTCTTGTTGGGCGAAGATGCGCATCAGAGTAACCTCCGCAAGAATGGTCACGGCCGCAAACAATCAGGCTCAGCCAGCAACTCCCCGTTTTACACCGAGCGGCGCTCGGGTGCAATTGTCAAGCTCCGGGTTTGTCCACGGATTTTTCTGCAGCCGCTCGTGGAAAGCCCCTTTTCGTACTCCGGGTTCCCAAGCTTACGGCGAAGTCTGGTTGCGGCCAGAAACCGCGTCGCTTAACTCGCCGGCGGTTCCAACGATTCCAGCCCCAAGCTGCGCGCCGGCTGGGCGAGCACGTCGGCCGTTTCCGTCAGCAATTCGCGGGGACCGTCCTCCAGCACCACCACGACGCGATTGGTCCGCACCGCCGTCACGCGAACCGACTGGCCGGGATCGATGGCCATCCCCTCGCCAATCGCATCATACACCCGCCCGTCAATCACGACCGCGCCGCTGGGCAGCATTTTCGTCTTGGCCGTACCGCGCTTCCCGATCAGGTCCTTCAGCTTCCGATGCTCCGGCGTGTCCGGCAACACTTCTTCCTCGTTCTGCGGCGCCTCCAACAAAATCATCCGGCCGATCGGCGTCCGCGGCCAATAGTGGATCGCTGCCGCCAGGGCCACGGGCAGGATCAGCATCGTCGCGACCAGCATGATGACGCCCGTCACCCAACCACCGCTGAAAGCCACGGCGATGGACGCGATGATGGCCAGCGCCGCCAAAATGCCAAGCACGCCGCCGGAGGGAACAAGCAACTCCAGTGCGATCAGCCCCAAGCCCAACGCCAGCAACAGGATCGACCACAACAATGCGTCGGTCACAAACGTATCTCCCAACACGATCCGATAGCTGCAGACCAAAGCCAGACGAACACCCCGATCCCCGTCTGACCGCCACGACACAACGTCAAATCCAAAGCGGCGACAAGGCGCCGCACTTCAACAACCCGTGTCGTGCTTGCCTCTTAGGAACCTAGTTTACCCGATTTCCACGGCTCGGACCAGCACCTCGTTGCCTCTGACCTCCACCACGACCACGTCCGTCCCGCACGGGACCACTTCGCCGTCGCTGATCACGTCCACCCGCGCGTCGCCAAAGCGGGCCTTGCCCGACGGAGTCAATTGCGTGATCGTCACGCCCCGCTTGCCCACCAAGTAATCCCAGTGCACCAGCGCTTCCTGGCGGCGAATCTGCTCCCGCTGTTGGCCGTCAGGGGTGTCCAAGGACACGCGGCGGAAGAGCGGCGCCTCGGTCACCAAGCGCCGCGCGACGACCATCGCGGCAAAGGCCCCGCCGCCCGCGGCCGCCAGCATGAACAACGAACTGGGCAGTTGGCTCCATTCGTAAGCATTGGAGGGAATCACAAAGGTCTGGCTCGCCAACAGAATCGATACGACGATCAGCAGCCCGCCGCCGATGCCAAAGGCGCCCACGCCGGGCAGCACGAAAATCTCCAGGACCAGGCATGCGACTCCCGTAGCGAACAACATGATCTCCAGCCAGCCCGCGGTGCCGTGCAGAAAATGCGCCCAGAAAAACAACACAAAACACACCGCCGACGCGAAGCCGGCCAGTCCAACTCCCGGCGTCGAAAACTCGATCATCAGCGTGAACCAGGCGGCAAACAGCAGCGTCCCGGCGACTCGCGGCGAAGCCAGGAATTCGACCACCGTATGCGCCCAGTTCCGCTGGACCATCCCCAACTCGCTCTCGAAATGGTACGTCCTTTTCACGTCGTCCCAGTCGGCGACGTTGAACCGCGCCAGCCGCAACTCGACGGCCTCGCTGCCCCGCAATCCGTTCCGCGTCTGGATGTCGCCTTCCGCCCGCCAGTCCTGCGGATGTTCCTGCTCGGCCAGTTCCTGCTCGCAGAAATACCGCACTTCACCGGTCCCCGGCCGCTGGTAACGCCGCACGGCCAAATCGGCGTCGATCATGGCCGCCGGCAGCGACCAATTCATGCTCTTGGACTTGGCCAGCTCGCGGACGGCGATCCGCAACGCCTCCGACTTGCGAGAACTAATGCGCCGAGCGCCGGGGCCGCCCAACACGGCCGTGTCCGTCATCAGCAGCTGATCGCAGGCCAGGGCGACCAGCGCCGCGTCGGACCGCGCCTCGGAGGCGACAAAGGCCACCGTGCGCACCTGGCTGGCATCCAAACCGGACAAGTACCCGGCCAGCCGCACGCTGTCCTCCGGCGATCCGCCGGGGCTGTCGATCACCAGACAAACGAAATTGACCTGCTCCTGCTCGACCTTTTCCCGGATCCCGCGTTCGACCCAGTTCACCGTGTCCGGCTTGATCGGGCCCGTCAAGTCCACGCGGACGGCCCGCCGGCCCACGGCCAGCGTCGGGTCTTCTTCCACGCCTCCGGCGGGCAACTGCAGGGCCGAGGCCAATTGCAGACGATCCCTGGCCAGGTGGCTCACCAATCCGTACTTCAACCGCAACTCGGTGCCGGTAAAGTTACCCAGTTGCCCAGCGGGGATCACCTGCTCGACCGAACGCACCGCGGATTGCTTCTGCAGTTCGTCCAACTCGTCGGACAAGACAAACCGCACGCCGTCCTGTGTTTGCACGCGAGAAACCGCCAACTGCGGATCGAGCATCCCCAGCACCACCGCCTTGGGAACGGTCCGGCGTCGCTCCGCGATTTCGACGTACCCGCTGCGGACCGTGGGGTCCCGCGCGTCGTCCGCCAATCCCGCTCGCCCCAATTCGGCATCCGGATGCGAGATGATCTGCTCGCAAGCCAATACCGGCAGGACGGCGTGTCCGTGCACGGGTCCGTTCAAATAGGCGACGGTGCGAACGCGGCCCAAGTCTTCCCCCGCCAAGTAACGAGCCAGCGACAAGGCACGCTCAAACTGGCTGGCCCGCTGCGCGGCCTCGTCACCACCGCCGAACTCCAGGATCAACGTAGGGCGTCCGCTGGCGTCCTGCCAACGCACCAGCAACTCGTCGATCATCGCCTTCAAACGCGTATCGACTTCTCCTGCAATCGGCGTCGGGACACGGATCAGCTGCGCGGCGCTCGTCCTGGCCGGTTCAGGCTGCTTGGCGCCGGCAGGCTTCTTGCGCGCACCGCCATCGTCCCCGGCGGCCGCCAGAAGGCTGGCGCCGCAGGCCAGGATCAACAGTCGCGCGGTCGCTGCAACGAACGCGCGTTGGCGGACAATTCCTCGGTTCATGTTCCTTCCTGCAGGCGAACCAACGCTGGCTCACTCCGACTGATTATACGCCCGCCCGGCACGCGAGCAAAACCTGCCAGCCCGCGACGCGACTGGGATTATTCGTAGCATGGCTCTCCGAGCCGTGCCGGTGCCGACTTGTAGCATGGCTCTCCGAGCCGTGCCAGTATGTCCGAAATTCTTACAAAAGCTGCACGGCTCGGAGAGCGCGTGCTACGGGGAACCGAAAACGCCGCAGATTCGACGCGGAGCCGCAACGGTTTGCGGTTTCGAGCGCAGACCAACTCGGTTTGACGACAGTTCTTGTGGACTCGCCGGACATGCTGTCCGCCAAGGTCAATCGCAAGTCGTTATAGCTAAACGAGTTAGTATCGCTGGCAATCCTTTTTGGCACGCCGTTTGTATGTCTTGTTCGTGGTTTCCCTCGGCCCATCGCCACGTGTAGTTCGGAAAGCGGGGGCTGATCTTGGGGGCAATGCAGGAGTCAGACCGATGTCGGCAAGTGCTGTCCTGGCTTTGGGTTTTGCCTTGGCGTTCTTAACGTCGCTGCATCCTCTGCGACCGATTGGGCGGTGGTGAGTTCGAGGCTGCCTCGCTGATCGCGCCCAGGCTGAATACCGGGCTGGGCGTACACGGCCGCTATGAACCATCACACCGCGGCTGACTTCTGGGACTGTTACGGACGGCAGCCTGAGGCCGCGCAGCGGCAGGTGCAAGCGGCAGAGGATTCTGATATACTGGGACGGTGATGGTTGACCAGCATCGACACCTTGGTGCGTGCCGAATGTCGTTGCGCGGCTTCCAGACGAGTTCGCTCCCGGCGCGTGACCCCGCCCGACTTCACCGAGAAGCACTCGTTTCCGTTTCCCAAGAAGGATTCCAACCCATGTCAGATTCTCACCAGACAAGACGTCGTCGATTTCTCCAGAGCGTCGCCGCCACAGGGGCCGCGAGCGTGATGCTGCCCTGGACCAACCGAGCCCTCGGCCGCCAGTCGCCTAATGACCGTCCTGTCTTGGCGACGATCGGCCTTCGAAATCAAGGCTGGGCCATCACCCAGAAAACCTTCCAGTTCGCCGATTTCGCAGCACTGGCCGACGTGGACTCGAAAGTACTCGCAATCAACGTCGAGAAGACGGAACAGAAACAAGGCAAGAAACCAGATGCCTACAAAGACTATCGGCAAGTCCACGATCGAAAAGACATCGACGCGGTCATGATCGCCACGCCCGACCACTGGCACACGAAGATTGCGGTCGAAGCCATGCTCGCGGGAAAAGACGTCTACTGTGAAAAACCGCTCACGCTGACCATTGACGAAGGGAAGCTAATCGAGAAAGTCGTCAAAGAGACGGGGCGCGTCTTCCAGGTCGGCACCATGCAGCGTACCGAAAGCGGGCATCGCTTCCTCCAGGCGATCGCCCTGGTGAAACACGGACGCATCGGCGCCGTCAAGAAGGTGACGTGCGGCATCGGCGGCATGCCGGCTTCGCCAGTCATTCCCGTTGCTCCCGTTCCCGAAGAACTCGATTGGGAATTCTGGCTCGGACCAGCACCGAAAGTTCCGTACCGAGCGCTACCGGAAATGCGAACAGGCTACGGCGGCGGCGTACCGCTGTACAGCAACGCGCACTACTCTTTCCGCAACTGGCACGAATACTCGGGCGGAAAACTCACGGACTGGGGCGCCCACCACGTCGACATCGCATGCTGGGCGATCGGCGCCGGCGGTACGGGGCCCAGCAAAGTGACGCCGTTGGAATACACTTTGGCTTGCGAGTACAAGGACGGATATCCCGTGGTCGACGATCGCTACAACGTCGCGACCAGCTTCACGATCCGGGCCGAGATGCCCAACAACGTCGAGATGATGATTGCCAGCGAAGGCGACAACGGCATTCTCTTCGAGGGCACGGAAGGGCGGTTCTTCGTCAACCGCGGCCGGATCGCCGGGAAGCCGGTCGACGAGCTGAAGGACAATCCGCTGCCGGAGGGAGCGCTCGAAGAGGTTTATGGTGGAACGATCAGTGAGAACCACAGCGCCAACTTCATCGAGTGTATGAAGTCTCGAAAGCAACCGATCTCCGACGTCTGGTCGCATAACCGCATGCTCGAAATATGCCACCTCGCGAACATCGCCATGCGTCTGGGCCGGGAAGTCAACTGGGATCCCGCCCGGCGTGAGATCGCCGGCGACGCCGGAGCGAACGCGTTTCTCGCACGGGAAAGCCGCAAGGGTTACGAAATCGACATGTAGCGTCGTCCAAGAGAACGAACCCCTCTTGCGTTTTTGGCCTCGGGAAGTTATCGTCGTCTTGACGAGGGAGGACCAAAACTTGAAACGCATGACCAGAACCGTCTTGGCCGCTTGGCTTGTGGCGTCGTTGGCGGCGCCGCCCGTCTACGGGCAAACCGAGTTGGGGACCGTGCTCAAGAAGCACTACAAGCTCCGTTTCGTGTCGTGCAATTCGTGCCACATCAAGGAGGCAGACGAGGAAGCGGAGATGACCAGAGACAAGTTGACGCCGTTCGGCGACGTCATCGGGAAACTGGTCGCAGGCCGGCGGATCACCGAGCGGTTGAACGCCGTCAAGGGCATGGAAGAGGAGGAGGAAGAGGTCAAAGACGAGATCAAGCGGGAATTCGGCGCGGTGATCAAGAAGCTGGACCTCGTCAAAGACGCCAACGGCAGAACGTATGCCGAGTTGATTCGGGCAGGCGAAATCGACGGTCTCAAGCCGGGTGAGTAGGCCGCATCTACACTCGAAGGAGCATTGACAATGGCAAAACCTACCTCGCGCAGATCCTTTCTGAAAACCGCTGGACTCGGCGCGGCCGCCCTGGGTTGGGCGGCGTCGGCCAACGCCGGCGAACCGCAGATCCAGGGGTTCGAGAAGGAGAAGTCCGCCCCCCAGCCGGGAGCAGCTTGGAAGCCCGTCTCCGATCGGAAGATTCGCATGGGGATCGTCGGGTTCGGCGTGTGCCGATTCGGCTCGCAGTTCTCGCTGCAGCACCACCCGAACGTCCAGGTGGTGGCCGTCAGCGATCTGTTCCCCGACCGCTGCCAGGCGCTGGCTCAAGCGTGCAAGTGCGAAAAGACGTATCCCTCGCTGGAAGAAATGGTCAAGGACGACTCGATCGAAGCCATCTTCGTCGCCACGGATGCGCCCAGCCATTGCCGCCACTGCATCGAGGTGCTCCAGCACGGCAAGCACGTGGCGACGGCGGTGCCCGCTGTCTGGGAGCGTCTGGAGGATGCCGACCGGCTGTTCGAGACCGTAAAAAAGTCGGGCCTGAACTACATGATGTTCGAGACGTCGTGCTTCCATGCCGACCTGTACGCCATGCGCCAGATCTACAACGCCGGCGGTTTCGGCCAGTTGGTGTACAGCGAAGGCGAGTACTTCCATTACGCCTGCGCCGTGATTCCGTCGTACAAGGACTGGCGGATCGGGCTGCCGCCGCAATGGTATCCGACGCACTCGAACGCCTACTACGTGGGCGTGACCGGGGGCAGCTTTACCGAGGTCTCGTGCCTGGGGATGCCCAGCATCCGTGACGAATTGAAGCCGGAGAACAACCGCTACAAGAACCCGTTCGGCACCGAGATCGCCCTGTTCCGCACCAGCGAGGGCGGCATGTCGCGGATGGCCGTCAGCTGGGACACACCGGGCTACGGCGGCGAAGTGGGCCGGGTCCGCGGCCAAAAGGGTTCGATGGTCGGTGAGAAGTACGAGGGCCTGGAGAAGACGTTGCCGAACCTCGCCAAACCGGCGCTGCCGCCCGCGGTGGAAGCCGGCGGGCACGGCGGCTCGCACGGCTACCTAGGCCACGAGTTCGTGATGTCGATCCTGGAAAACCGCCAGCCGCTGGTGAACGTCGCCTGGGCCTTGAACATGACCGTGGCAGGCATCGTCGCGCACCAGTCAGCCCTCAAGAACGGCGAACTGATGAAGATCCCGCAGTACACCTGATCGGAAAAGGGATCAGGACTCTTTTCCAGGAAAGAGTCCTGACCCCTTTTTGGACACGGCCCGGTGCTGCTCCAGTTCCCGCAGCACCGCGGTCAGGTCATCGGGCAACGGGGCGGTGAACTCGATCTCGGCATTGGTCTGGGGGTGCACCAATTTGATGCGGTGGGCGTGCAGGGCCTGGCGCGCCAGCAGCACGCGATCATCTTCACGGCCGGTGAGGACTTCGCCCAAGGTCAATTGCGTGCGGCCGCCGTACAAGCGGTCGCACAGCACGGGGCAGCCGATGTGGGCCAGGTGCAGGCGGATCTGGTGCGTGCGCCCGGTCTTGGGGTGGACGCGGATCAAGGCAAAGCCGCGGAACCGCCGCTGGACCTCGTAAAACGTTTCCGCCTGCCGCGTGGTCGCGTGGCCGGCGCGAATCGCCATCTTTTCCCGCTGGTAGGGATGCACGCCGATGGGTTGAGCGATGATGTCGCGATCGCGGTCCGGCGATCCGATGACGATCGCCAGGTACTCCTTCTCGGTCGTGCGGCGTTCGAATTGGGACGTCAAGTCCAGGTGGGCGCGGTCGTTCTTGGCCACGAGAATCACGCCGCTGGTGTCGCGGTCCAGGCGGTGAACGATGCCGGGCCGCGTGGGACCGCCGACGCTGCTCAACTGATCGCAGTGATGAGCGACCGCCGAGGCCAGCGTTCCTTTCCAATGGCCGCGAGCCGGGTGGACGACCATCCCCGGCGGCTTGTTGACGACCAGCAGCCAGTCGTCTTCGTACAGGATGTCCAGCGGGATGTCTTCGGGCTGGGGGCGCTGCCGCGGCACCTCGGGGACCACGATCGTCACTCGCTCGCCCAACCGCAGGCGATAGGCGGCCTTCAGGTGCTTGCCGTCGACAGTAACACCGCCGGCGCTGATCGTGCGGCGGAGTTGCACGCGGCTGTGACGCGGCAAGTGCTCGGCCAGGTAGACATCCAGCCGTTGTCCGACGCCAGCGGCATCGACCGTCAATTCGACCGGCGTATCAGACAACTCGTCGGAAGCCATAGGGCACAGATCCTCGCCGCTTGCCGGCGAGTGCTTCAGGCAATTGGCCACTCAACCTGAGCGCCTCGCCGACAAGCGGCGAGGATGTTGTGAGCCGACTACGGTTTCGGCTGCTCCGCGGGCGGCGGCGCGGGTACGGGTCCGGCCGGTTTCGCTTCTGCCGGGGCAGATGTCTCCGACTTCGTGGTGGCCGCCTCGGACTTGTTTTCCGCGGGTGCCGCAGGTTTGGCCGCTGGCTCGGCAGCCGGCTTGGCCTCGGATGCCGGGGCGGGCTTGGCCTCCGGGGCCGATACAGGCTTGGCTTCAGGTGTTGGTTCCGGTTTCTCGACGGGTGTCGGCGCGGATTTCTCGTCCGGCTTCGCTTCCGGCTTGGCCTCCGGCGCGGCCGGTTCCGTCTTGGTTTCGGGGGCTGGGACCGGTGCGGCGGGCGGTTCTTTCAACTGCTTGGAAATGTCGCTTGCCGGGAAAGACAGATCGGGCCGTTCCGGCAATTCTCCGTCTAGGTCCGCGGGCACGTTTGGACCTTCGCCAGCTGCCTGCATTCCGGCCGGCGGCTTCGGTTCCTGCCTTTCAAACCACGCGAACCAGCGTTCTGCTGCCGGTCCGGAGATCTGTTCGCGGCGGCGTTGCGCCAGTTGGCCGAGGGCCGAATCCGGCTCGGCCGCAGTCACTTTTCCGTAGTAATCGCGAGCCTTCTCAATCTCAGAGAGCGATTCGCACACTTGAGCCAGCCCGTAGCGGGCACGCTGCAGCAGCAGCGGATAGCCAGTCCCCCGCTGCTCGACAGCCAGGAACTCTTTCTCTGCATCTTTCAGGTTCTTCACTGCCTCTTTCCGATCGCGATACAGCAGCGAGGTGCCCATCGCCAGCTTGATGTCGCCCGCGCTCTGCTGAGCCCACAGGGCCGCCGTCGATCCCTCGTGCATCCGCGCCACTTCCTCCAACGCTTCGGGCCGTTGCTCGACCATGGCGCTGAAGTAGTCCTCCCAGCTGGCGCCGGCCCTCGCCTGCTGCTGGGTGCTCAAGTAAAGCACGGCTCCGGCCAGCAGGAGGATCGCGACGAGGCCGTAGAGTATCTGTTTCTGGTACGGGCGGACTTTCTGCAGATACATGCCGATCGTGTCCGCCAGTTGGTTCGTCTGCAGTTCGTGACGTCGTTGGGTTTTCATCCTCGCCGCTCATTCTGCTAAAGACCCATTCGCCCGGCCACCGCCGTACCTCGGCGCGCAAAGCAGCTGCGAACGTGTCGCAAGTATAGATGTGCCAACCGAAAACCGTCAAGAGAACCGCAGTAATGATTTCCATCTGTGGTATTGCCATGCCATCCGTGGGGTCTTCTTCTGCCTGCGTCAGGAAGTCCAATCACGAGACTTTTGTCCCAATTTCCCTTCCAAGTAGGCGAGCAGCAGGGCCAGATCGGCGGGCGTGATGCCGCTGATCCGCGATGCCTGGGCCAGGTTCACAGGCTGAATTCGAGCCAGTTTCTGACGGGCTTCGATCCGCAGGTGGGAAATGGCCGAGTAATCAAAATTTTCCGGGATACGTCTGCCAGCCAGGCGTTTCTGACGTGCCACCTGCTCTTGCTGGCGCATGACGTAGCCCGCGTACTTGATGTCGTACACGACTTGTTCCACCACCTCTCGCGGGACGGCAGCGAGTTCGGGCAGTCGGGCGGTGATGTTCGTCCAGGCGATCTCCGGCCGCTGCAGGTACTTGGCGAGCGTGACTCCCTCGACACGGTGCGCTTGCAGTATGCGCGTCACACGGGCGATTTCCGCCTCTTTCCGCTCCCAGCGGCGGGCCCGATCTGCGTCGACCAAGCCCATGTCGCGTCCCCAGGGCGTCAGCCGGCGATCGGCATTGTCTTGCCGCAGCAGCAACCGGTACTCGGCTCGGCTGGTGAACATCCGATACGGTTCGTCCACGCCGCAAGTGACCAGATCGTCGATCAGCACCCCGATGTAGGCCTGATCGCGACCCAGGATCAAGGCCTCGCGTCCCTGCAGTTTCAGCGCGGCGTTGGCTCCGGCGATCAACCCCTGCGCAGCGGCTTCCTCATAGCCGGTCGTCCCGTTGATCTGGCCGGCGAAGAACAGGCCCGAGACGCGCTTCGTCTCCAACGTCGGCCGCAGTTGGTCCGGCGGGCAGTAATCGTATTCGACGGCGTAACCGTAGCGCATGATGTGGGCCCGCTGACACCCGGCAATCAGGTGGATCATCTGGTCCTGGACATCGCGGGGCAGGCTGGTCGGCAGGCCGTTGACATAGATCTCGCGCGTGTCGCGTCCCTCCGGCTCCAGAAACAACTGATGCTGCGGCTTGTCCGCAAACCGTACGACCTTGTCTTCGATCGACGGACAGTAGCGGGGGCCCGAGCTGCGGATCTGGCCGCTGTACATCGGTGCCCGGTGCAGGTTTGCGCGGATCAGTTCGTGGACTTGTGCGTTCGTGTACGTAATCCAGCAGGGCAGTTGTTGGACCTGCAGTTTGCCGGTCAGGAACGAGAATGGCCGGGGATCGTCGTCGCCGGGCTGTTCTTGCGTCTGGGCGTAGTCGATCGTGCGGCCGTTCAGTCGTGCCGGCGTGCCGGTCTTGAAGCGCAAGACTTGGAAGCCCAACCGCAGCAGCGACTGGCTGAGGCCCTCCGTCGTGCCCTCGCCGGCGCGCCCGCCCGGCGTCTTGGTTTCGCCGGTGTGCATCAGGGCCTGCAGGAAGGTTCCCGTGGCGAGGATGACCGCCGGCGCGAGGTACAGCGAACCGCCGCCGGCGCGGACGCCGGTGACGCGGACGTGGTCCCCGGCGCCTTCGGTCAACAGATCGAGGGCGGTTTCCTGCCGCAAGTCCAGGTTTTCTTGCGACTCGATGATGCGCTTGATTTCCGTCTGATAAGCCCGCTTGTCGGCCTGCGCCCGCGGGCTGTGCATGGCCGGTCCCTTGCGGCGGTTCAGCAGCCGGAACTGGATACCCGTGGCGTCGATGGCCCGGCCCATCGCCCCGCCCAGTGCATCGACTTCGCGGACGATGTGGCCTTTGGCAACGCCGCCGATGGCCGGATTGCAGCTCATCTGCGCCACGGTGTCCAGATTCGTCGTGAGCAGGGCCACGCGCGCGCCCATTCGCGCGGCGGCCAGCGCCGCCTCGGTTCCGGCGTGTCCGGCGCCGACGACGACCACATCGTACTCGTAACGACAGACGGACATCGGCTCATCACGTCGCCGCCGTCTTCGCTCGCGCGCGGGCTTCCCGCAAACCGCGGCTCAGAATGTCCCGCAGCATGGGCGAGTAGTCCTCGTACCGCCGCTGGTCGGGCGCCCCGTTGGCGAACTGGTAGATGGCGTCCCGCGGTTTCTTGCCCAGCGCGATCAGCGTGGAACTCACCGTGCCCCGGTCCTTGCCGCGGACGATCATGGTCGGCCGGCCGGGCATCGAAGGCGAACGGGCGAACACCTTGCTGGCCACGGCCAGGAACTTGACGGGAGAATCCAGGGTCTGCAGAGTCAGCAACCGGTAGGCAAGCTGGACGCGCTCGTCGCGCGGGTCGTTCACATCGCCGTTGGCGATGATGCTCAGCCCCTGGTCCAACTCGACGACGTTCAAGTCTTCGCCGCCATGCACCGCCCAAGCCGACTCCTGATCCGCAATCACATAGTTCACGCCATCGTACTTGCCTGTCGACAGTTCCTCTTGAGCCATGTCGAGCGCTTGCCGCGAAGAGGCGCAGCGCAGCAGTTCACGGCACAAAACCCCCCGCGAGCGCGCCGCGATCGGCGGGCGAGGTCTGGGGCGATTACAGGCCGCGACAAACATACCGTTCTGGTTGACGCCTAACCAGGTTCCGCCTGCCTGTTGGTCGATCCCGCAAAGAATTCGCGGCTTGCCGGACTGGATCGACGGCGATTGCGAAGGACGATCATAGTACTCTTCGCGGTTGGCCGCGACGAGAATGGGCGAATCGCCAACAAGCTGGTACTGAATCGCAAGAATGCACATGGGTGTCGATCACGCCTTTCGTTCGAGAATTCCTTTGGTGACACATCCCAGGTGAGGTTAATCGAAGCACCTCCTGTGTCGATTTCCGTGCGGCCGGGCGTGATTCCCATGCCTGACGGGTCCCCCCCCGCCCGTCGCTGTGCGTTACAGCCTGCCCCGCTGATTCGAGGAAGTCCGCATGGCATGCAAATCACGGCCCCAGCCGGTTAGACCAATCTATTGCGCAGACGGCCCCTTCAACACCGTATATTAGGGGGAAAGGCATAAATTCTTTACCTTTGCCCGCAAACCCCGAATTCTGGCTCTGCGGCCTTGTGAAACTGGCGAAAAAGCTCTACTCTGCTCTACGATGTGCAAGTATTCTCCTGAAAATCCCGTCAAGATTGCGATTATTGGTGCCGGAGCGGTCAGCGATTACCACCATGTGCCCGGCATCCGTCTGGATCCACGGGCCAAGCTGGTGGCGGTCTGCGATTCCAGCGGCGAGCTGTTACAGCGCCGCCGAATCGACTGGGGTATCGAATCTGTAAGTGCTGATTATCAAGAGGTTTGCGCCGATCCGCGCGTCGACGCGGTCGTGATCGCCACGCCCAATTTCACGCACAAACCGATCGCCCTGGCAGCGGCCCAACACGGTAAACACGTAATGTGCGAGAAGCCTTTAGGGCTGGACGCGAGTGAAGTCCGCCAGATGTACCATGCCTGCCGCGATGCGGGAGTGGTACACATGTCGGCGTTCACGTATCGGTTTGCCCCGTCGATGCGATACCTGCGGCACTTGCTGCGAGCCGGTGAAATTGGACAACCTCGTCACTTTCGCAGTCAGCGGTTCCTGGACTGGCCCGAAACCAGTTGGGGCTGGCGGCAGTACAAGGGCCAGGCTGGAGCCGGAGACCTGTTTGACATGACGATTCACCGCATCGACTTTGCCATCGACCTGCTCGGCCCCATCCGCCGGGTCTGCGGAGCCGTGGCTCGGTTTGCTGCCCGCGACGTGACGAAAGACGGCAGTCCGTGCCCGCCGTCCGAAGTGGACGACTGGTCCTCGCTGATCGGCGAATTTGACAGCGGGGCGGTCGGCGTTTGGGAGGGGACAACGCTGGCCAAAGGCTACGGCCTGAACGGTTTCGGGCATGAATGGGCGGAAATCAACGGTTCGCAGCGGTCTGCCGTGTACCGTTTGCACGAGCCGCACAAGCTGTGGCTGGGACGCACCGGGGAGGACTTGGCACCGCGCGACGTCCCGGCCGAATTCCTCAAGCCGGCCGGGAGCCCTCGCGATCCACGCGCCGGCGTCCCGGCCACCGTGTTCCGGTATGACTTGATGTGGGAGTTCGTCTCCGCCATCGTCGAAGGCCGGGACGCCGTGCCCAGCTTCTACGACGGACTCCGGGCCCAGGTGGTCGCCGACGCGGTTCTGCAATCGCACGAGCGCCGTGTTTGGATCGAAATCCCCGAGGAGTCGCGCTGAGAACCCGCCGTTGCACCCCGCGATCTATGACACCCCGAACCTCCCCTGCCGACGTTTTCGCTGCGATGCCTGCCGATCGTGCCTCGGCGGCGACACCCGTGATTTCCCCGCGTCATCGGACGGGCCTGTCCGGACGCGGTCGGCTGGGCACGCTGACGGGTGTCCAGATTCTGGCGACCGGTTCGTACGTCCCTGAGTGCGTCGTCCGCAACGAAGATCTGGCGGAATTGGGTTACGATGCCGACTGGATCATCCAGCGAACGGGGATCCGCCAACGCCGGCATGCGCCGCCAGGCCAGGCCACCAGCGACGTGGCTTACGAAGCCGCACTGCGTTGCTTGCAGGCCGCCAGCGTCACCCCGGCCGACGTCGACCTGATCCTAGTTGCAACGATGACGCCCGACTCGCCCATGCCGACGACGGCCTGCCTAGTCCAACAGCGATTGGGCTGCATTGCGCCGGCGTTGGAGATGAATGCCGCCTGTTCGGGATTCATGTACGCGTTGGTGACCGGCAGCCAGTTCGTCAAGACCGGCTGCAGTCGCCGGGTGCTGGTGATCGGCGTCGACTTGATGTCGCGGTCGGTGAATCCGGCGGACAAGCGGACGTACCCGCTGTTCGGCGACGGCGGGGGCGCGGTGCTGCTGGGCCCCGGCGAGCCCGATCAGGGGCTGGTGGCGTTCACCTTGGGGTCCGAGGGCGATCACGAAGGCTGGCTCTGGCAGCCCGCTGGTGGGACGCGCGAGCCGCTCACGCCGGAACTGCTGGCCGCGGGCAGGCACCTGATCCACATGGAAGGCCGGTCGGTCTTCAAGTGGGCGGTGCGCGTGCTGATCGACTCCAGCTTGGACGTTTTGCGTTACGCCCAGTTGAGCCCCCAAGAGATCGACTGGATCGTGTTCCACCAAGCCAACATCCGCATCATCGACGCGGCGCTGAACGACCTGGACTTCGATCGGCAACGCGTGATCATCAACCTGGACCGCTACGGCAACACGTCGGCGGGAAGCATGCCCCTGGCGCTGGACGAACTGTGCCAGCAGGGCCGCGTCCGCCGCGGCGACCGCCTGGTGTTGAGCGGTTTCGGCGGAGGCCTCTCCTGGGGCACCGCGATCGTGAAGTGGTAGGCCATCGTAGCCCTCACGCTCCGCGCGAGGACCGGCCCGCTTGTCCGCTCTCGGCATCTGCCTGGGTCACGCCGTTTGCCCGTGGTGCTTTCCGGCTGGCTTCGCGGTGCCGTAGCCGGCACGGCCCGTGTGATCCAGAGAGGCTCGGCATGTAGGTACGGACGCTTGAGTCGCGGTCGAAACCTGCTACAACACGGCGTCACTCGAGAACTTCAAACCGGAGAGAACCCTCATGCCGAAAATCCTGATGCCGTTGGGTGATGCGACGGAAGCGTTGGACACATTCTATCCCTATTACCGTCTGCCGGAGGATGGCTACGAAGTCGTCGTCGCCGGTCCGGAGGCGCGGTTGTACCACTCGGTGCTGCACGAAATCCCACCCAATTCGGACGTGCCTTGGGATATCACGCAGGAGCGGCCCGGCTATCACATCCGAGCGACCCTCGCCTTTCGCGATGTGAATCCGGACGACTACGCCGGGATGTTCATCTCCGGCGGCCGCGCGCCGGAGTACCTGCGGTACAACCAGGATCTGCTGCGGGTCACGCGGGCGATTTGTGAAGCCGGCAAACCGATCGCCTGCGTCTGTCACGGCATCGAAATCCTCACCGCCGCCGACGTCATCCGCGGCAAGACCGTGACGACCGTGGCCAAATGCGCCCTGGACGCCCGGCAGGGCGGAGCGACCTACGTGGACCGGCCGGTGGTCGTCGATGGCCGGCTCGTGACGGCCAGAACGTGGAACGACAACACGGTCCTGCTCCGCGAGTTCCTGAAACTGCTCAAAGCGGCCGCAGGATAGACCTGAACAGTGAATACGGAATGACGAATACGGAACGTAGAACGGAGGCCGCTTGATCCTGCGTGCAGTATTCCGTATTCAGTATTCCCTATTCATTCAGTTCACCGCCTAGCACAAACGAAGGGAGTATGCATGTTCGAGACTCTCCAACTGGCCCCGCCGGATCCGATTCTGGGCCTGACCGAAGCGTTCAAAAAGGACCCTCGGCCGAACAAGATCAATCTGAGTGTCGGCGTCTACAAGGACGAGAACGGCGAGACGCCGATCCTGGCCACGGTCAAGGAAGCCGAACGGCGACTGGCGGCCACGGAGAAGAGCAAGAGCTATCTGCCCATCGACGGGTCGCCGGAGTACGGGTTGCTGGTTCGGCAGATGGTGTTCGGCGCCGATCATCCTTGGACGACGGACGGCCGCGCCGCGACGCTGCACACGCCCGGCGGCACGGGCGGCTTGCGCGTGGCCGCCGATTTCCTGAAACAGAAATTGTCGGTGAACCGGATCTGGGTCAGCCAGCCGACGTGGGAGAATCATCGCGGCGTGTTCTCCGCAGCCGGCTTGGAAGTCGGTACGTATGCGTATTTCGACGCTGCCGGCAATCGCTTGGATCGGGACGGCTTGTTGTCGAGCCTGCGGGAGATTCCCCCGCGCGAGGCCGTCTGCGTGCATGCGTGCTGCCACAATCCCTCGGGCATCGACCCCACGGCGGCTCAGTGGCGGGAGATCGCCGCGGTGCTCGCCGAGCGTCAGTTGGTGACGCTCGTGGACTTCGCCTATCAAGGTCTGGGCGACGGCCTGCGCGAGGACGCGGCGGGCGTCATGGAACTGTGTGCGCAATTGGACGAACTGCTGATCGTCAGCTCGTTCTCCAAGAACTTCGGCCTGTATAACGAGCGCGCGGGAGCGTTGACGCTGGTCGGCCCGACGCCGCAGGCGGCGCAAGCGGCGCTCAGTCACGCCAAGCTCTGCGTCCGCACCAACTACTCGAACCCGCCGTCCCATGGGGGCGCGATCATCCGCACCGTACTGTCCGATCCCCAGTTGCGGGCTGCGTGGCAAGTCGAACTGCAGCAGATGCGCGAGCGAATCAACCGCATGCGGACGCTGTTTGCCGAGACGATGAAAGCCAAAGACGCGCCGCGCGACTTCTCGTTCATCACCCAGCAGCGAGGCATGTTCTCGTTCTCGGGCCTCAGCCAGCAACACGTCCAAGCGCTGCGCGAGCAGTACGGCCTGTACATCGTCAACAGCGGCCGGATCAACGTGGCCGGCATGACGACGGATAACATGGACGTGGTTTGCGATGCGATCGTTGCGGTGCTCATGTAGCTTTCAGGCAGGGCTTCCACCGGCACGAGGCCGGTGGGGAGCGGGAGGCGCGGGGGGGAAGGTAGCTTTCAGGCAGGGCTTCCACCGGCACGAGGCCGGTGGGGAGCGGGAGGCGC
>CAZAQY010000004.1:0-33780 GCA_964486845.1 uncultured Pirellulaceae bacterium | reverse complement strand
GGGGGGAAGGTAGCTTTCAGGCAGGGCTTCCACCGGCACGAGGCCGGTGGGGAGCAAGGAGACTTGGTGTGTTTCGAAACGCTGTGTCGCTCATTCTCGGGTTGTGCCTGCTCGCGTGCTCGACTCCTTCGCTGCCTGCCGAAGCGGCGGACACCTCTGCGACCTGGTCTTCGTTGCCGGCGTTGTCCGATGCTCCAAGCCGATGCCTTCCACCTGTTTGGCGGCGCGAATCTAACGGCCGGTCCCGGCGGGAAGCCCGTGCGGCGCTATTTGCGCGACGCTTACCGGTTCACGCCCCAGGCGGGTTGGCGGCGGATCGCCGACGTGCCGCGGCCGGTCGTGGCGGCTCCGTCCCCGGCTCCGTCGATCGGCCAGTCGCACCTGTTCATTTGCAGCGGCGACGACGGGACCAAAGTCAACTTCCAGCCGCAGGCGGAACATCCCGGTTTTCCCGCCGACATCCTGGCCTACCACACGATCACCGATACTTGGATCACGCTGGGCGAAATGCCCTCGCCCCGCGTCACGGCCCCGGCGGCGCCGTGGCGCGGGCGGTGGATGGTCCCCAGCGGCGAAATCCGGCCCGGCGTGAGTCCGTGGCGACGAGTGTTTGTTCAGAACGGATTGGAGACCGAAAATGGAGGACAGGAAAATGGGCTCTCGGTTACACTGGCGGATCCAACCATGCCTTTCGGCAATCGTCTTGATGGGAGCGATCCTGATCGCCGCAATCATTGGCGCTGCGGCTGAATCCGGACCTGGCAAGGGGCCTCTGCGCCGGCATCCGGCCAACCCGCGGTATTTCACGGACGACACGGGGCGGGCCATCCTGCTGACCGGTTCGCATACCTGGAACAATCTGGTGGACATGGGCCCCACCGATCCGCCGGCGAAGTTCGATTACGACAAGTACCTGGATTGGCTGGCGGCGTATCCCCACAACTTCTTCCGACTGTGGACCTGGGAACTGATGTCCTGGGACACGCGCGGCAACCGCGAGAAGGAGCCGCTGATCCACTTCGCCTATCCCCAACCCTTCCGACGCACCGGGCCCGGCCTGGCTTTGGACGGCAAGCCCAAGTTCAATTTGAGGGAATTCGACGACGAGTACTTCACGCGACTCCGCCAGCGCGTCAGCGCCGCCGGCCAGCGCGGCATCTACGCGTCGGTGATGCTGTTCGAAGGCTGGGGTCTGCAGTTCTCGCCCGGCGGCTGGAAGCAGCACCCCTTCCACCCGGCGAACAATGCCAACAACATCAACGGCGATCTGGACAGCGACGGCAATGGCCTGGAGATCCACAGCGGCCGCAGTCGCGAAATCACCGAACTGCAAAAAGGCTACGTCCGCAAGGTAATCGACACCGTCAACGAATTCGATAACGTGCTGTACGAAATCTCCAACGAGAATCATCCCGCGTCGACCCCGTGGCAGTACGAGATGATCCGCTTCATTCACGAGTACGAGAAGACCTTGCCCAAGCAGCACCCGGTCGGGATGACATTCCAGTACAAGGGCGGCAGCAACAAGACGCTGTTCGACAGCCCGGCCGACTGGATATCGCCGAACCCCGAGGGCGGCTACCGCGACGACCCGCCCGCCGCCGGCGGCTCGAAGGTGATCGTCAGCGACACGGACCATCTGTGGGGCATCGGCGGCAATGTCAGCTGGGTCTGGAAAAGTTTTCTGCGGGGGCTGAATCCGATCTTCATGGACCCCTACGATGCCCGCGTGTTGAGCCGAGACACGGATCCTCCGTGGATGCAGTCGATCCGCGCGGCGCAAGGCCACGTGCTCGTTTGGTCGCAGCGCGTCGATCTGGCCGCGATGACGCCGCAGGGCCAGCTGGCCTCGTCCAAGTACTGCCTGGCCAATCCGGGCGTGGAATACCTCGTGTACCGCCCCGCCGACAGTCCGAACCTGACCGTGACGCTGCCCGCCGGCGAGTTTTCGGTCACGTGGTTTGACATCGCCAAGGGACGGGAAGTAGCGGCGGAGACGGTGACTCACGCCGGCAGCCGTCACGCCTTTACCGCCCCCTTCGACGGCGACGCCGTGCTGCACTTGAAAGTCGTCAAATAACCTCCGGGCTGGTTCGATACCCATGACAAGATCCTGCGCTCTCCCGACGTTGCTTCTGGTTCTCTGGAGCGGTGTAAGGCTCTGCTCCGCTGAGGCTCCGCTCATCCTGGTCCACGAAGGCCAACCAGCCTGCACGATCGTCGGCGGCCAGTCCGATGATTTTGCGGCGGAACGGCTGGCGCGGTGGTTCGCCGAGGAAGGGCAAGCTCAGGTGGCGGTCGTCACGGCGGAGAAGGCCGTGCCGGATCGCGGGTGCCTGATCCTGGTCGGCAGCTCGGAATCGAACCCGGTCCTGCGCCAGGTCGCCGCCGCCGCGCAGATTGATATCGCTCCCGGCCCCCTCACGGACCAGGGATACGTCGCCAAGACGCTGCACCATGACGGCCGCGACTGGCTGATCCTGGCCGGCGGCGGCCGCGACGGGGCCGTCCATGCCGTGGCCGACTTGATCAACTGGCACCTCCAGCGCCAGGGCACCAGCGTTTCCGTGCCGATGCTCGATACGCGGCAGATTCCGCGCTACAAGTACCGCTGGTTCTGGAACTGGGACCATCGCATGGATTGGGGCGGACCCGGTCGCGCCGGCAATGCCATGGGCGGCGGCGGCACGTTCAGCAAGCGGCCTGAGGCTTTTCTCATCGACTTCAAGAACTGCATCGACTACATGGCCGACCACAAGTTCAACGGCCTGATCGTCTGGGGATTCTTGCGCGACACCCACGGAGGCGTCGCAGCGTCGCAGGAATTGTGCCGCTATGCAGCCCACCGTGGCGTGAGGATCCTGCCGGGCGTGGGCACCAGCGGTTACGCGGGTTACTACTTTGAGGGCGATCACCCGTACAACGCCGATGCCTGGATCGCCGCCCACCCGGAACTGAGGGCGGTGGAAAAGAATGGTCGCCCGCGCAATGCCCCCTGCCCCTCCAAGAAAGCCAACCAGGACTGGCTCGATGAGGGCGCCAAGTGGCTCTTTCAGACGTTCCAGATTGGCGGCGTGAACCTGGAGATGGGCGACTTCTTCGTCTGCTATTGTGACGACTGCCAGAAGGCCCGCGCGGCGATCCAATCCGACGAGCCCGACTACTACAAGGACATGGCCATTTCGCACATGGTCACGCTCAAGACGATGCGCGGTTTGGCCCCCGGCGCCTGGCTGAGCTACGCCACGTACACGGGCTACACGGCCGAGATGATGACCGATCCGCCGAAGTTCCTGTCGCTGATCCCGGACGGCGCCCTCTGCCAGTGGACGCTCACGGGCATGGCGCGGCGTTGGCCTGCCGACATCCGGCCGATGGCGCGGCACAACGTCGGCTATCTGCACTGGTGCAACAGCTCGACTAACACGGAAGATGACTTCTACCTGGAAGCGGTCCGCGACATCTGCCGCGATGCCGCGGCGGCCGGATTCGAGGGGCTCGACACCTACGGAGAACTGTCCTCCCAGCGGCCCAACGCCGAGCTGTTCTATCTGGCCTGGGAAGCCTTTCTCTGGAATCCGGAGATGACGATCGACGAGTTCGTCGAACAGCGACTGGGCCGGCTTTACGGCGGCGCCGAGCCGGCTCGAAAACTTCTCGAAATCATCCCGCTGGTCCGCACCGCCAAGGACCGCGAGAACATCGAGAACCTCGTCCAGGCGCGCGGGCGATCCGAATCCGCTCGCCGGGCTGCCACGCCCGCAGGCCACGTGCGATGGGATCGCGTGATCGCCTATCTCGACCGCCACGAGCAAGCCGAACGAGAGAAACAGGAAGAACTCCGGCGACGCGAGGCGGAGGCCCGCTGCGGCCGGAAGATCGAGATCGCCAAGATCACGGCCAGCGACGAGGACCCGAGCCGCGGCTGGTCGGCCGCCAAGGCGGTGGACGGCAACGTCCAGGAGCCCGAAGGCTACTGGCTCACCCAGAGAAATGCCCCCAAGCTCGCTTGGCTCGAGCTGACACTGGCCGAACCGGCCCGCCTCGACCGGGTCGTGCTCTTTCACCAGCTCAACCCCGGCCATTACCGGAGCCTGGACTACACGGTCTCCGTCCGGGCGGACGGCGCATGGAAGCCCGTTGTCGCCGTGAAAGACAACCGGGAAGCGGGCTGGGTGAGGCACGTTTTTGACCCGGTCGTGACGGATGCCGTGCGGCTGGAGATCACCCGCTCCGCCTACCACGACCGGATGGGCGTCGGCGAGATCGAACTGCGAACGGTCGAGCAGCGCCAGTGAGTCCGGCATCTCGAACAAGTCCGCGATTCACGGCGCTATCGCGATTCTGTCAAGCCCGCCATCCTGCTTCCCGTCCCATGCTGTACCATTTTGGCTCGGTGGTGTATCATCATCGCCATGACAACGAGCAAGGAATTGGAAACGGAACAACCGGCGGGTTCGGCGATTCGCACGTTGATCGTCGACAACGACCGCGCTCATGCGCTGGCGGTCGAGGAGATCCTGGAGCGGATCGGCTACAAGTGCGATATTGCGACATCCGGACCCGAAGGCTTAAAGCGGGTCCAGGAAAACGTTTACGACGTGGTGGTCACCGATCTGGTGATGAACGACGTCGACGGCATGGAGATTTTGAGCCGCACGAAGCAACTGTTGCCGGATTGCGAAGTGGTGATGGTCACCGGCCACGCCTCGGTCCCCAAGGCGGTCGAGGCGATGCAGCAGGGAGCTTTCAACTTTCTGGAGAAGCCGATCTCGTCCAATCGGCTGCGGGCCGTCTTCGAGCGGGCCGTGGACGCCGTGCGACTCCGCCGCCAGAACTTGGAGTTGACCCAACGGCTGGACGAACGCTTCGGCTTCGAGGGAATCATCTATGCCAGCGATAGGATGCAGGTGGTGATCGACCGTCTGAAGCGGATTGCTCCCACCGATGCAACGGCGTTGATCGCTGGTGAAAGCGGCACGGGAAAGGAACTGATCGCCCAGGCGATTCACCAGAACAGTCCTCGCAAGAACAAACGCATGGTCCCGTTGAACGCCCGCGCCGTGGCCGAGAACCTGGTCGAGAGCGAATTGTTCGGGCACGTCAAAGGCGCTTTCACCGACGCGGTCACGGACCGCATCGGCGCATTCGAATATGCCAACGGGGGCACGCTGTTCCTGGACGAAGTGGGCGATATGCCCATGTCGACCCAGGTCAAGCTGCTGCGCGTCCTGGAGGACCACCAGATCACGCGCGTCGGTGACAACAAGCCCATCAAGGTCAACGTCCGTCTGGTCTCGGCGACCAATCGAAATCTGGAAGAAGCGGTGGAGCGCGGCGATTTTCGCCGCGACCTGTACTACCGCATCAAGGTGGTCACGGTCCAGCTGCCCCCCTTGCGGGATCGCCGCGAGGACATCATGCCTTTGGTGGACCACTTTCGCAAGCAATTTGCCAAACGCCACGGCAACCCGGTCAAGAACATCTCGCCGGCGGTCAGCCGCAAGCTGTTCTCCTACGACTGGCCGGGCAATGTGCGGCAACTGCGCAACGCCGTCGAGACGATGGTGGTGCTGGACGCGGACGGGCTGCTGGACGTGGACGACCTGCCGCCGGAACTGGCCGATGCCGAGCAGCCGCCATCGGTGCAGGGCGAGGGCCCGACGAGCCTGATCGGGCAGCCCATGTCGGAAATCGAACGTTGGGCGATCGAGCAGACGCTGAAACTGACCAACGGCAACCGGGAAGAGACCGCGCGGATCCTGGGCATCGGGGCGCGAACCCTGTATCGTAAGCTGGACAAGTTCGATCTGTAAGTCCGGGGCGTGTGCCAATGACTTGTGAACGGATTCCATGACCGATATTCGCCTGCTGCCATCGAGCGTCGTCAACAAGATCGCCGCCGGCGAGGTGATCGAGCGTCCGGCGAGCGTCGTCAAGGAGTTGATGGAGAACTCCGTTGACGCCGGGGCGCGGCGGATCGACGTGTCGATCGAGAAGGGCGGCACGGAGCTGGTGCGAGTCGCCGACGACGGCGGCGGAATCCGGGCCGACGAATTGCCGCTGGCGGTGGCCAGTCACGCGACCAGCAAGATCGTCACCGCCGACGACTTGTTCGACGTGCGGACGCTGGGATTTCGCGGCGAAGCCTTGGCGTCCGTTGCGGAAATCAGCCACTTGCTGCTCCGCAGCCGCCACCGCGACGAGCCGGCCGGCTGCCAGCTGGAGGTCCGCGGGGGGCAGCCCGGCGCGGCCGTACCCTGCGGCTGTCCCGTGGGCACCGTCGTCGAGGTCCGGCAGTTGTTCTTCAACACGCCCGTGCGTCGCAAGTTCCTGCGGGCGACGCAGACCGAGATGGGGCACGTCACGGAGGCATTTATCCGCATCGCGCTGGTCCACCCGCAAATCCATTTCGCGCTGCAGCACAACGATCGCTCGGTCTACGATCTGCCGGCGGTGGACAGCTGGCGGGAACGCATCGTCACGTTCTTCGGCGGCGAGATCGGCCAGTCGCTGATTCCGGTGGCCAGCGACGACGGGCAAATCCGCTGGACGGGCTACGTCGCGGACCCGAACTACAGCCGGGCGAACAACCGCATGCAGTATTTCTTTCTCAACGGGCGGCACATCCGCGACCGCTCGCTGCAGCACGCGCTGGGCGAAGCCTATCGCGGCCTGCTGCTGTCCGGCCGCTATCCGATCGCTTTCTTCCGACTGGAGATGCCCGCCGGCCTGGTCGATGTGAACGTACACCCGACCAAGTTGGAAGTCCGCTTTCAGGACGGCGGGCGGATCTACAGCCGGCTGCTGTCCGCGTTGCGGCAGAAATTCCTCAGCGCCGATCTGACCGCTCGAGTCAAACCGGCGCCGCTGCCTGCCGGCGCCGATCCCGCAGGGGCGCTCGACCCAACTCGTTCCGCCCAACATCGTGACGAACTGATCCAGTGGGCCCAAGGCCAGCTGGAGGGAAAACCGCCGTCGGCCGGCCAGGCAAGCCTGGACGCGGGGAGCAGCGCAGAGGTGGCGAGGCCCGCGGTCCCGGCGGCGCCGCCCTCGGCATCGCCTGCGCAGCAGAGTCGGCTGCCGCTGAGTTTTGACCGCGCCGCCGGCCAGGCACCGCCATTCCGGCCGTTCCCCGACTTCGGCCCCGCCGCTCGAGGGCCGCTGGCCCCGCGGCCCCCGCAAGAATTGGGCCGGGCGGAACGCGGGGAACCCCCGCACGGAGTCGTCGCCCGGTCGGGTGACGAGCCGTTCAGCCGGCCGCACGCGGCGTCCCAGCTTGCCTCGTCGACGACGGGACTCCAAGTCCACAACCGGTACCTGATCACGGAGGACGAGGACGGCGTCGTGATCATCGACCAACACGCTTTGCACGAGCGGATCCTGTACGAGCAACTGCGCGAGAAGGTCCTGGCGGGGGCTCTGGAGAAGCAGCGTCTGCTCGTGCCGGAGCCCGTTTCGATGCGCCCGGCCGAAGCCGCCGCAGCGTTGGAGGCCAAGCAAGTCCTGGCTCAGTTGGGGATCGAAATCGAGCCGTTTGGCGGAGACACGATCCTGGTGTCGACCTATCCTGCCATGCTGGCCAATTTCGACCCGCACGAGGTCTTGCGGCAGATCGTGGAATCCTTGATGACCGGCGGCGGCGTCCCGCAACGCCGGGATTTGCTGGACGAGATGCTGCACATGATCGCCTGCAAGGCGGCCATCAAGGCCGGCGACCGGCTCACCCCGGGCGAGATTACCTCGCTGCTCCAGCAGCGACATTACTATCGAGACACCCATCACTGCCCGCATGGCCGGCCGACCGCCTTGGTGTTCACCCGGGAGGAATTGGACAAACGCTTCAAACGAACGTAAGGAAGCGAAATTGAAAAACGCGGCGGGGGGGCTTAGAATAGAGCCCAACGTTGCCCACGAATCGTTTGACCCCGATCCCCGTTGGGTCGCGGTCAAACCAGGAAGAATCCGCCTCACCCGAGAGAGCATCCGACCATGATCTGTGTATGCATTGGCCGCGGCCGCCACAAGCACATACTGGCCGAGCACCGTTATCTGGCTGACCAGGGCATCCCGCTCGTCGAACTCCGCGTGGACTACATCCGCAGCCGGCTGAGTTTGAAGCGCCTGCTGACCGATCGGCCTTGTCCCTGCATCATCACCTGCCGCCGCCAGCAGGACGGGGGCCAGTGGGAAGATTCCGAACAGGCCCGCATCACGGTGCTGCGGACGGCCATCGTGGAGGGCGCCGATTATGTGGATTTGGAGGAAGACATTGCCAAGGACATCCCGCGTTACGGCAAGACGAAGCGGATCATCAGTTACCACAATTTCCGCGACACGCCGGACGACTTGTACGAGATTCACCAGCGGATGTGCGGGCTCGATCCCGACGTGATCAAGATCGCCACGCTGACGCACAGCCCCAGCGACAACGTTCGCATGCTGCGGCTGATGCGCGAATCCAAGGTGCCCACGATTGGCATTTGCATGGGCGAGATCGGCACGCCGACGCGGATCCTGGCGGGCAAGTTCGGCGCCCCGTTCACGTACGCTTCGTTCCACCACGAACGTTCGCTGGCGCCCGGCCAGGTCAGCTACCGGGAGGTGCGGGACATCTATCGCTATGACAGCATCGGCCCGGACACGGAGGTCTACGGGGTGATCGCCGACCCCGTGGCGCAGAACATGAGCCCCTTGCTGCACAACGTGGGGTTCGGGTGCCTGGGCCTGAACAAAGTCCACGTCCCCTTCCGCGTGCCGCGCGACGATCTGTCCGAGTTCATTCGCGAATGTCCCGAACTGGAGATCAAGGGCTTGTCGGTCGGCATTCCGCACAAAGACGATGTCTTGAAGCACTTGAGCAAGGCCGACGGCGTCGTACGGAACATCGGGGCCGCGAACACGGTGCTGTTCGACGGCCGCGAGGTGGTTGGTTACAACACGGACTTCCGCGGTTTTCAGGACGCCCTGGACACGGTCTTTCACGAAGAGGAGCAGGGCCGGCCTCTGGTGGGCCGCGTCGCCCTGATCCTGGGCGCCGGCGGCATCTCCAAGGGGATCGCCCATTCGCTGAAACGCCGCGACGCCGACGTGGTGCTGAGTTCGCGGACCCACGAGCGAGCTTTGGTGCTGGCCGAAAAGTTCCGCTGTCGCACCGTGCAGTGGTACGAACGGACCAAAGTGGATCCGGACATTCTGATCAACGCCACGCCGGTCGGGATGCACCCGAACGTCGACGAGACGCCGATAGACTCGAAGTACTTGCGGCGCGGGATGATCGTCGTCGACACCGTGCACAATCCGGAACAGACGTTGCTGGTCAAACAGGCGCGGGAGGTGGGCTGCCGCGTGGTCACGGGCGTCGAAGTCACGGTCCGCGAGGCGGCCCTCCAATTCGAACACTTCACCGGCCAGACGGCGCCCGTGGACCTGATGCGCACGGCCCTCAAACGTGCCATCGGACCCGCCCGGTGGCAGGACTGAACGGAATTTCGCGAAAAGGGGACAGGACCCTTTTGGACAGAGCCCCCTGCGGGCCGTTCCGGCAAAAGGGTCCTGTCCCCTTTTCGCGAAACGTGGCATGGCGGCGGAGACTCCCTTGTTGTACTTGCTGATCTTCGTGCTGGGCGCGGTGTTGGGCGGCCAACTGAACCGGGGCATCTATGGCCTGGCGTGGCAGCGCCGCGCCGTCAGCCCCTGGTCCGAACCGCCGCCGGGGGCGCCGCCGCGCCGCTGCCGGGACCTGGTGCCCATTCTCGGCTGGTTCGGCTTGCGCCGCGAGTCGGCGCTGCACGGTCCGGCCTTCTGGGTGCGCCCCCTGCTGATCGAACTCGCCGCCGGGTTGGGCGCGGCGCTGCTGTACTGGTGGGAGGTGGACCAGGCGGCGCTGATGCCGCGCGTCGTGCGTCCGCCCTTCGCCCCCTCGCTGCTGCTGGCGCAGTATGCCGCCCACGTCGTTCTGATCGCCCTGATGCTGGTCGCGACCTTCATCGACTTCGACGAGAAGACGATCCCGGACGCCATCACGGTGCCCGGCGCCTTGCTGGGGCTGGCGCTGATGACCCTCGTCCCCGCAGCGGCTCCACCGGTCGCCCAAGCGACCATCCGGGGGCCGTGGCAAGTCGCGCCGTTGTGGCTCTCGGCGCCCAATCCCTGGCCGGATCGACTGGACGCCTGGCCGGGGCTGGCCCTGGGCGCGGCTTGTTTTGCCGGCTGGTGCTTGGCGATCTGGCCCAAGACATCGACGTTGCGGCGCGGGTGGATCAAGGGGCTCCGGTACGTTTTGGCCAGCATGTTCCGGTTCGTCGGGTGGCCGTTGTATCCGCTGTTGGCCCTAGCCGGGTGCGGCGGGTTGGCCGTCGTGTGGCGGTGGGGAGGCCCTCATTGGCACGCCCTGTTGACATCGCTGGTGGGCTTGGCCTTTGGAGGCGGACTGATCTGGGCCGTGCGGATCGTGGGGGGGCTCAGCTTGCGGAAGGAAGCCATGGGCTTTGGCGACGTAACGCTGATGGCGATGATCGGGGCGTACGTCGGTTGGCAAGCCTGCCTGATGATTTTCTTCCTGGCGCCGTTTGTCGCCGTGGCGGTGTCCGTGACCCAATGGATCCTCACGCGGCGGCGCGATATCCCCTACGGACCGTACCTGTGCATCGCCACGTTGCTGTTGATCCTGGGGTGGAGTCCCGTCTGGGAAGACCGCGCCCGGATGGTCTTTTCGCTGGGCTGGCTCATTCCGGCCCTGATGATCTTCTGCCTGCTGATGCTGGGCGGTCTGCTCCGCCTGTGGCGCGTGCTGGAGGATGCCCTGTTCGGACCGCCTGGGTGAAGCTATCCACCGTCGGGGAGACGTTCCCGGACAGGTGCTTGGTATCCAGCCAAGTCCCGCTACTGCGAGCTGAACGTGTCGCGAAGGAACACGGCGGCAGAGTCCCAGGCGGCGGCTGCGGCGGCAAAGTCGACGGGCATGGGACGCAGCGGTTGCGGGGGGGCAGCCCGCGAAGGGACGGTCACAGCGGGATTCAAGGGGAACTGGGCACTCCGGCCGGCAGCCAGTTTCGCTTCCACTTCCGGTGACAGCAGGAAATCGACCAGCCGCTGGGCAGCCTGGGCGTGGGGCGCGCCCTGGATCAGCGCCAGTGTATTGGGGATGAACAACACTCCCAGACCGCCTTCTTCCTGGTCGGGGTAGATGATCTCGACCGGCATCCCGGTGTCGCGTTCGATGATCGCATCGTCCGTGTCCGTCCACCCAAGGGCCAACTCACCGCGAGCGACCGAGAGGGCGACTTGCTTGTTGCCGCTCAAGACCTGGGCGTTTTTCTTCAGGTCTTGGAAGAAGCTCTTGGCACGGTCCTCTCCCCAGTGGGCGAACAATACCGCGGCGTGCGTCGCGGTGGTGCCAAACAGCGGCTTGGCGATGCCCACCCGGCCCTTCCATTTCGGATCGGCCAGATCGGCAATGCCGCGCGGCCAGTCCGGCTCCGGCACGACCTGCGTGTTGACGATCAGCACTCGCGCGCGGGCCGCAAAGCCGTACCAGGTTCCCTGCGGCGAGCGATATTCGGGCGGAAATCCCGCCGCTCGATCGGTCGGACACGGGGCCAGCAAGCCCATGTTCTCCAGCCGCAAGGTGTGCAGGATTTCATTGTTCCAGAACAGGTCGCAACGCGGTCGGGGCCGCTCCTGGATAATGGCGTTGACCAGTCCGACCGTCTTCGTCGATTCGACGTCGTACTTGGGGAGCACTCGAATGCCGGTCTGCCGCTGGAACTCGTCCAGCAGGGGCTCCGAGAATTCCCGGTCCAGCGCCGCATAGACGACGACTTCCTCGGCGGACCGCGACCAGCAACCGGAGGACGTAGCCGACATGAACGCTACGACGCACGTGGCGAGAGTGACTTGAGGATTGGAGAATTTTCGCATTTGAGGTTGTCGATTTCGGATTTGAGATTTGAAATCTGAAATCTGAAATCTGAAATCTGAGATCTGAGATTTGAAATTTGAAATCTGAGATCTGAAATCTGAAATCTGAGATCTGAAATTTGAAATCTGAGATTTGAAATTTGAAATCTGAAATCTGAGATTTGAGATTTCGGATTTGAGATTTCGAGTTTGGTCGCAACTTTGCCGCGTTGGAAGATGGCTGTATCCTCCCGCGAGTCTAGCGACCAGGTGCAGATCAGGCTAGCTACCTGTGCAGGAAGAATCTCGATGGGCGGAATTCATTCCGCCCGAGCGGTCTGAAGTCCGCTGTACGACGAAAAGGCGGTGCAAGGATGGCAGGCTGCGGAGCGGTGGACCTACTTCGTCCGGTCGCGAAGGGCGTCGCGTTCGCGGCGTGTGGCTTCGAGATCGAACATCAGGTACTTCATGTCCAAACGCAGTTGGCTGATCGCTTCTTGGATGGTGGTCAGGATTCGCCGCCTTCGCTGTGTGTTTTCTACGACGCGTCCCAGCGCGGGCGCGATCGTTTGCCGGTGTTCGGGCGGCAGTTGTTCGACGGCCTTCAGCAAATCCGTGATGTCCGGCGGCAGATCCTCACGGCGGGCCAAGACATTGGAGGGAGGCTCAGGCATCGTGCTAGCTTTCTGGTGGGTTTCTGTGCAAGGAAAGCTGGTAGCAGACGTCGTGCCGACAGGAGCGGGTTGGGTTCAGAGCGATGTAAGCGTATGCGCCGCCGAGAGTTAGCCGGGGTCCGCAAGAGTCGGCTGCCGGCCTGATGTTGAAAAAAAGCAGCAGGTTGATCTACCCTTGGACCGCAAATCTCGATAGAAGCCAAGTTTACGTCGACGAAACTCGTGCCCGAAAGATGTGGCGACCGGGCCACCATCGACAACGGCGCTGGTTGACAATCCTCATCACGTTCACGCCAGGCAACGCCGGTGACCATCTTGCCAGACGATTCCCAGACAAGCCGGTTCTTGGGGCCGTTGGTGACGCGCCGGGCGGCGCGCATGGGTCTGGCGTGGTTGGGTTGGGTGGCCCTGCTGGCGTTTTGGCTCGTGCCTGCCGCTCTGGCCGGCCACCGGGATTCGTTCGAGTCTGCGGAACCGACTTGGCGTTTGGCCGACGCCGACTGCAGCGCCCGGATTGCCGTCCAGCGACGCGACTTCCAGACGTTCCATACAGGCCAGGCCAGTGAGAGCCTGACACTGGTCGCCCAACGGGGGACATACGCCTACCTGGTCCAAGAAGTCCCGCAATCTCGCGTGATCGCCGAGTGGACGGCCACGCTGTGGATCAAGTCCGACCGGATGGGGCTGCAACTGCTGGCCCGGGCCGTGCTGCCTCGCAGCCGCGATCCGCACACGGGCGGGCCGATGACCGTGTTGTTGCGCGGCGATGTGTACGATCGCAGCGGACTGTGGCAACAGCTCGCCATCCGTGGAGCGGACCAATTGCTGGAGCGGCAAGTCCGGATCTTGCGGTCGCAATTCGGGCCGGACGTGGATCCCGCAGAGGCTTACGTCGATCTGTTGGTGGTCAACGCCTATGGGGGCGCCGGCGTCACGAATCTCTGGATCGACGACTTGGAACTGCTGGGCCAGGTGCCTGCAGTCCGTTTTGGCTCCCGAGACCGCGATTCGTCGAACCCTGGCGCCGCCGAGTCGCCGGAAGCCGCCGAAGCCTGGGCGGGAGTTCCCGGCCGCGGCGAGATCGCCCGGTTGAACGGCACGGTGCTGCTCGTCGCCGGTCGCCCCTTCTTTCCGCGAGCGATCGAGTACAACGGGGAGCCGTTCGAGTGGCTTCATTCGCTCGGCTTCAACACCGTCCGGCTTCCTGCGGCTCCGACGGTCGTCCAACTGCGCGAGGCGGAACGGGTCGGTTTGCGGCTGATCGCGCCGCCGCCCAATGATGGCGGGATCACGTCCAGTCACGCCTGCGTGATTGCCTGGGACTTGGGAAGCGGGCTGGGCGAGGAGCGGCTGGAATTGACGCGGCAGTGGGTCGCTCAGGTGCGCCGGGCGGATCGGCGGCCGGATCGGCCGATCATCGGCGAGGCGGTGGAGCGAGCGTGGAGCTACAGCCGGGTATTGAACATCCTGGTGTTGCGGCGCCGGCCGTTGGGCAGCAGTCTGTCGCTGCCCGATTACGGGCGCTGGCTGCAGACCCGTCCCGCCGTCGCGCGCGCCGGGACTCCGTTTTGGGCCACGATCCAGACCGAGCCGGCGCTGGAACTGGTCGAGCAATGGTCGGCCTTGGGACTCGGCCCGCCGCCGTCGTTGAGCGTCGAGGCCGAACAGATCCGCCTGCTGGCCTACCAGGCCGTCGCGTCGGGAGTGCGCGGTTTGATTTTCAGCTCCCGCTCGCCGTTGGACCAGCAAGACGAGGAGACGCAGACTCGCGCGCGGCTGCTGAAGCGGCTGAATATCGAGCTGACGCTGATCGAACCTTGGGTCGCCGGCGGCCATCGCGCCGACGACGTGCCCAGCCCCGCGCCGGAGATCCGCATCGGCCAGTTGCAGACCGAGCGGTCGCAGTTGCTGATCGTGCTGGAGCAGTCGCCGACCCAGCAGTTCACGGTGGGACCGGTGTCGTCGCCGTCCCTGTCGCTGGTGCTGCCCAGCGCGGCAACGGCGCCGCAGGTCTACTGCCTGACGCCGGCCGGGCTGCAGACGCTGTCGCATCGCCGCGTGCCGGGCGGCATCCGTGTCACGCTGGAACGTTACGGGCCTGTGTGCCTGCTGGCCATCACGCAGGATGGTTTGGTTGTGAATCACCTGGCGCGGACCTGGGCCGAGAACCGGGCGGCGGCGACGAAGCTGCAGTACGAGTTGGCGGCCGGTCAATTGCAGATGGTGGAAGCCCTGCACTCGCGACTGACGGGCCGGACGCCGGCCGCAGCTCCGGTCGAGCGCGCGATGGCCCAGGCTCGCGAGAACCTCCAGCACTGCGAAGTGCTGCTCGGCGGCAGCGACTATCCGGCCGCTCACGCCTTCGCCGAGAAAGCCCTGGATCGGCTGGCGGAGGTGCGGCGGGAACACTGGCAACAAGCGGTTCGCGATTTTCCTTCGCCGAGTTCGAGTCCTTGCTGTGCCGGTTTTCTGTCGCTGCTGCTGCACGGCGAGATGGCGCGCCGCCTGCAAGCGGCGCCGGCCTGGTCCGCAAACTCGCTGGCCGCCGGCGGCTTTGAGAGCCTGGAGCACCTCCGCGCCACCGGCTGGCAGAACCTCTCGCAGGCCGGTGAAACGGTACGGACCTGGGTCGAATTGTCACCGCAATCGCCGCGCGGCGCCGGCACGTCGCTGCGGTTGCAGGCGACGGCGGTGGATCCAAAAACTCCGCCCACCGCCCTGGAAAGCCCGCCCCTGCGGATCGTCTCGCCGCCCGTGCCGGTCCGCCGCGGACAACTGCTGCGGATCCACGGCTGGGTGCGCGTGCCGGAGCAAATCACGGCCAGTCCGGACGGGCTGGTGGTGTATGATTCGGTGGGCGGGCCGGCGCTGGGGGAGCGGTTTCAGGTGACCGAAGGCTGGCACGAGTTTGCGTTCTACCGCGCGGCGCCGGCGGACGGCGGCGTGTCGCTGACCTGTGCCTTGACGGGCCTGGGGGAAGCCGCCCTGGACGAACTCTCCGTCTGTGTCCATGAGCCGATTGCCGCGCAGGGAACGCTGGACGAGGCGCGCCGTCTGCCGCCGACCGGCGAGTGGCGGCGATAAGTCATCCCACCCACGTCAGTTCCAACGTCAACTCGCCCGTCGCGACCGGCACAGTCATCCGGGCGGGCATTCGCTCGGTTCGAGCTAGGAACGGAGGAACGGCGCGGAGGCAGCCTTCGAGAATTTCCATTTCCCAGGCCAGCGGCGGCCGGATCGCCAGGCCCGGGTTGATGCGCAGCACCAGTGGATAGGCCTCGGGACCTGCCACAGGCCAACCTTCGCGTTCGGCCGCATCCAGGTCGCGCACCGAGATCTCGAAGGCTTCGCTGTACATCAGCGACATGCCCGAATTGCGGCGCTGGGCGTCCGGATCCTCGCGCAGAAACGCCTGCAGCACCTCCCGATCCTCGTACATCGCCAGGCCGTACGTCATTCCGGACTGGCCCATCACCACCGCGTACCAGCGGGCGGCCTGAAACTTGTCACAACGGATCTCGATCACCACGTCTCCCGGCACGCTTCGCCAGGGCCTTTTCTGGTAGAACTCGGCCGCGGCTGCGAACAAGCCGCCCACGTGCCGGAGGGTGACGCCCGGCGTGTCGATCATCGCCGCCATCTGCTGGCCGCCGTTCAAGCTGCTCGACAAGTCCTCCAGGATTTCCTCCATCTGGTCGAGCCGGTCGCAAGTCTCGCACGATACCCCCAGCGGCGCCAAGTGCGGCAGCAAGGCATCGCGCCAGGCGTCGGAGGTTACTTGGATGCCCTCCGGCAGATGCGGCGGTCCGACGGCGGGCGAGACCATCGCCGTCAAGATGGTTTCCCACAGCATTTCGTCTGTCGGCGGAACCGGGCTGATAGTCTGTCCCAGGATGCACATCGTGCTGGGGCAGGCAACCAGGGTCGCCCAGGGACGCTGCGGTTGTCCGCAGTCGGTGATCCAGGTGGCCAGCTTTCGCGCGGCGACTTGCCAGAGTTCGCCGGGCTCCTGCGGCAAGTCGGCGACGCCCTCCGCCAGCTGCTGCCGTTCGTCTTCCGACAACTGCGTGGACGCTCCCATTTCCTCCATGCGATCCATGAGCCCGTCGATAAAATCGCAGTCGGCGATCAGTTCGCAGCGGACGCCGATTTCCTGCAGCTTCGGGCCCCAGGAATGGCGGTACGCCTTGCGCAGCACCTGGATCGCCTCCGGGCGCCGCGGTTCGCCAAACTGGGGCTCTCGCATCGCCTCCAGGACCGCGATCAGGATTTCGCGCGGCGCCGGTTGGTCGCTGGTGGTCAGAGGTTGCAGGGCCACAATTTGCCCCTCGTCCGCATTCGTAATGGCCAGCGTCCGCATCGTGGGAGATTTCCGATCGGCGACTCTCAGCCGCGTCTGCCGGACATCGGCCTGCCAGACTTCGCCCGCGGCCGGCGGCAAGTCCCCGACGCTGCCTTTCAAGAAGGTCCAGGAGACACGTCGCGGCTCGCGCTGTCCTCCGGGAGGAGCGATCTGCAGGATCTTCCGCACCCACGAAGGGGCTCCGGGGGTACCGCGCCAACCGGGCAAGAAGGCGCCGGCATAGTTGCGCGCTTCACTGTCTTCTCCAAGTGACACGTACGGCGGCGGTTCCGCCGGCGGCACGCGGTTGCCGACCAGGTATTCGCCGACGTAGGGGTTGGCCTCATGTGCCGCGCGCAACAAGTCGCGGGATTCGTCCGTGTCTCCCTGGCGGCGATAGGCCAACAGCGCCCGGCCGAAGTGCCATTCCGCCGTGGCGTCATCCGGGTACTGCTCCAGCAACTGCTGCCACTGGTCGTCGTGCCCCATTTCGCAGAGATACGAACCCAACACATAGCGCACGCCTTGATTGTCGTTTGGGTTCAGCCGCAGCAGTTCCCGGCAGTGAGCGACCGCTTCCTCTCGGCGGCGGAGAGACCACAGACACTGGGCCAACCCCAAGCGGGCCCGCATGTAGGGCCGCGCCTGCAGCAGGCCCCAGAAGTGCCCCTCGTACTGGTCCATAGCGCCGGGCCCACCCAAGGCCCGCATGCCCGCCGCGACGCCTTGCTCCCATTCCGGCAGCGCAACCTCCGCCCGGTGCGTTAGTTCCGCCAGGCACACGTGGGCATCGGCGCAGTCGGGATCGGCCTCCAACGCCCGCTGCGCGAACTCCCGCCGCGCTTCGAGGCTCTTCGCCTGGTAAGCCTGTTGAACCAGTTGCTGGGCTTTCGCCGCCGCCGGATCCTCCTCGTCCAACATCCCTTGCTGGCGCATGAAGTCCCGCAAGAAGCCTTCCATCGTCATGGGATCCGGCAACGCTTGTCCGCCCCACGGACCAGGTCCCCGCGGCGAGCGTCTCTTTCCGCGACGGCCCGGACCTCCACCCCCTGGGCGTTTTTTCTTCGACATGCCACGGCTCCTTTCAAGACGAACGGACGAGAAGCACGGATCGCGGCCGACGGTCAGCACGCTTGCGACTCATTCTCGCCCACCAACCCGCCCGTGGCAAGCGGGGCCAGGCCGATCGACCGTTGGCTCGCAAGGGCGTGCTGTACCAGAACGCCTTCCCGGCCGCTCCCCGTGGCACGCCGCCGTTGTTTGCACGCTGCAGAGGCGTTAGAATTCGGCGTCGTAAGGGAAGACGCTCTTGCGCTGGAGGAAGACGGTGTCCACCAAACCACGCAGTATCGGCGACATTTTGCAGGAATTCGCCCAGCACCGGCAGCTGATGCAGCAGGAACTGCAGAAAGTGATCGTCGGCCAAAACGACGTGATCGAACAGCTGTTTGCCGCGATCTTTACCCGCGGCCACTGCCTGCTCGAAGGCGTGCCGGGGCTGGCCAAGACGCTGATGGTCAGCACGCTTTCGCAGATTCTGGATGTCTCGTTCAAACGCGTCCAGTTCACGCCCGACTTGATGCCCTCCGATATCACGGGCACCAACGTGCTGGAAGAAGAAAGCACCGGCCGGCGCAATTTCCGCTTTGTCGAAGGCCCCGTGTTCACCAACATCCTGCTGGCCGACGAAATCAATCGCACGCCGCCCAAGACGCAGGCGGCCCTGCTGCAGGCCATGCAGGAACGCGAAGTCAGCGTGGGCCGCACGACCTACCCGCTGCCGGACCCGTTCTTTACGATCGCCACCCAGAACCCGATCGAACAGGAAGGCACCTACCCGCTGCCCGAAGCTCAACTGGACCGGTTCATGTTCAACATCAAGGTCGATTATCCGTCGCCCGAAGAGGAAGAGCGTATCCTGGCCGTCACCACGCGGCAGGAAAAGGTCGAAACGCGCAAGGTGATGTCGGCCAAGGTGATTGTCAACGTCCAACGGCTGGTCAACTCGGTGGCGGTCAGCGAGTACATCATCAAGTACGTGGCCCGCGTCGTGCGGGCCACGCGGCCCAAAGACCCGACGGCCCCCGAGTTCGTCCGCGAGCTGGTCGACTGGGGCGCCGGCCCGCGCGCCGGCCAGTTCCTGATCAACGGCGGCAAAGCCCTGGCTGCGATGGACGGCCGCTTCTCCGTCGCCGTGGACGACGTGCGCAAGATCGCCATCCCCGTTTTGCGGCACCGCATCAGCACGAATTTCCAAGCCCAGGCCGAAGGCATGGGCACCGACGACCTGATCCGCCGTTTGCTGAAAGAAATCCCCGAACCCGAAATCCCCAAATTCGTCGGCGCCGCCACACAACGATCCCCCACGCCGCCGCCACCGAGTGCGTAAGAAAAAAAGGAATGGCAAAAACCCGCCGTGCTGCGGCAATTCGTAGGATGCGTGTGACTGGGCTACCAGGCCGATGGGCGGCAGGTGAGCACGGTCGAGTACGCAGCCAGCCGCGGCGTATGCCTGGTGCTGGGTTACGAGTTTTCCTGCGACACGTGGGTGGACGATGGATTGGGAGCGGGACATCCTGAACTACACCCGTCCGGACGGCCGGAGATCAATTCGTAATCCGGAGGATGTCCAGCGGAAGCACGTCTTCGAGCGATTGAGCCGGATCTAGGCGGGCGGAGCGCCTTGACAGCCGACTCTGCAGGGGACTACGATCGCCGGCAACGGCGATGCTCCGGCAGCCGGACTACCCCCATCGTCTGGACCGTCCTGCATGATCGAACTCATCGACTTTGGCAAAGACTACGGCGACTTTACGGCCGTCGAGCGGTTGAACCTGAAGATCGCCCCCGGCGAGATGTTCGGCTTCATCGGGCCCAACGGCGCGGGCAAGAGCACGACGATGCGTTTCCTGGCCACGCTGTTGAAAGCCACGCGGGGCGAGGGGATCGTCAACGGTCACAGCGTAACCCAGGACCCGATGGGCGTCCGCCAAAGCGTCGGTTATATGCCGGACAACTTCGGCGTCTACGACGGCATGCGCGTCTGGGAATTCTTGGATTTCTTTGCGGTCGCCTATCGCATCGGCAGATCAAAGCGCAAGCAAGTCATCTCGGACGTGCTGGAACTGCTGGACCTGAGCCACAAACGCGACGATTACGTAAACGGATTGTCGCGGGGCATGAAGCAGCGGTTGTGCCTGGCCAAAACGCTGGTTCACGATCCGCCGGTGCTGATTCTGGACGAACCCTCCAGCGGTTTGGACCCGCGGGCGAGGATCGAAGTCAAGGCGCTGCTGAAAGAGCTGCGCCGCATGGGCAAGACGATCCTCATCTCCAGCCACATCCTCACCGAGTTGGCAGACTGCTGCACCTCGATTGGCATCATCGAACGCGGCCAATTGCTGATGCACGGCCCGATCGACGACGTCTACCGGCGGATCCGGGCCGACCGGCTGGTGGAGGTCAAGTTCACCCACGGCATGGATGTCGGGCTGTCGGTCATCCGCAGTTCGCCGCACGTGCGCAATGTCCAGGTAGACAACAACTCGGTCACCGTCGAATTGGATACCGACGATCGAGGAGGCGCCGAGTTGTTGCAGCAACTGGTGTCTCAAGGCGCCGGCATCCGCAGCTTTGCGGAAAAAGAACCGACGCTCGAGGACGTGTTCATGCTGGTTACCAAGCGCTTGGTGAGTTGATGGCCCCCTCATTCTTACCGCAATCTTCCGTCCCGTTGCTGCTTTCGCTGTAGGCGGCCTGCCCCGAATTCTTTTCCTGGATTCTCCAGTTTGCCCAGCCACTTGACGACAACGGTTAGATGGGGTCGAGTCTCGACGTGGGTTCAGGGGGATTTCTGAAGGGAGATACCGGTGAGTGGTTCGTTGAGTGTGGTCCTTCCTGTACTCAATGCGGAAGGGACCTTGGCGGAGAATTTGCAGCACATTTTGGAAGTCCTCTCCGATTTGGGGCGACGATTTGAAGTGCTGATCGTCGATCAGGGATCGACCGATCTGACCGCGGACGTGGCTCACGAACTGGCGGTGACGTTCCCGCAACTCCGCGTCGCTCGACGCTCGGACGAGTCGTCCGAACACGGCGGACTGGACGCGCACTTGCATCAGGCGACCGGCGAATACGTGTTCGTGCACCAAGGACATATGCCTTTTAATGTCAATGACTTCCGGCGATTGTGGGAACTCTGCCTGGCCGATCATGACGAAGCGTCCACGGCAGACCGGACATCGCCTGACGGCGGCCTTTTGGGGCCTGGCCGTGAATTAGGAGGCATTCACGCACTCTGCCGCCGGACGCGGTAACACGTTCGAATGCGGATTGCTCGTTTCCGCAACCTAACGTATCCTACGTCCGTCACGGTTTTTGCACTCGTTGCGAATTGACGTTACAATTCGCCCGCCGCTGGAGTACGAAGTTCGCCGCCGTGAGGATACTGCGTTTGAGGCGTACAGGTATCATGGAATCGACCGCTTCTCGCCGCGTTGTGATCACCGGAATGGGACTGATCAGCCCCTTGGGCAATCGCAAGGAGGCCGTATGGGAATCTCTGGTCGCGGGTCGCAGTGGCATTGGTCCGTTGCGATGTCTTCCCTCTCAAAGTCTACCCATGCATTGTGCGGGTGAGGCCCGCGACTTTGCGGGCGACATCGCCGATTTCGGGCGGCTGGAGAAGGAGCAGATTCGCACCATCCGCAAGGGGCTGAAGGTGATGTGCCGCGAAATTCAGATGGGCGTTGCGGCCACTCAACTGGCCTTGCAGGATGCCGCCTTGAAGCCCGGCGGGTATGACGTCGACCGCACCGGCGTCGTGTACGGTTCCGACTACATCCTGACGGGCCCGGAGGAGTTTGCCGAGGGCGTTCGGAGTTGCCTGACGCCGGACGAGAAGTTCGACATTACCCGTTGGCCGACCGAGGGCATGTCCAAGGTGACGCCGCTGTGGCTGTTGAAGTACTTGCCCAACATGCCTGCGAGTCACGTGGCCATCTACAACGACTTGCGCGGACCCAATAATTCCATCACCCTCCGGGAAGCCTCTTCGAATCTGGCCGTAGCGGAGGCCTACTGTACGATCGTTCGTGGCCATGCGGACATCATGATCGCCGGGGCGACCGGTACGCGGCTGCACCCAGTGCGTACCATCCACGTCGCGTTGCAGGAACAGTGCGCTGTCGGCGATGGCGAACCTGGGAAGATGTGCCGGCCCTTTGACCTGAACCGCAGAGGCATGGTCCTGGGCGAAGGCGCGGCTGCGATTGTGGTCGAAGAACTCAGGTCCGCGCAATCCCGCGGGGTCCCAATTCTCGCCGAAATCGTGGGCTTTGGCTCATCGGCTGCCGCCAATCCGGCAGGCGGCGGCAACACGAAGCAGGCTTTGGAAAACGTTATTCGCCAAGCGTTAGCCAAGGCTCAACTGACCCCAGGCCAGATCGGTCATTTTCACGCGCACGGACTCGCCACCCGGAAATGCGACGAAGACGAAGCCGCCGCCATTCAGGCGGTCTTCGGATCGCGGGGCCAGCCGCTGCCAGTGACCGCTGCCAAGAGTTACATGGGGAACTTGGGGGCAGCGGGGGGGCTGGTGGAACTGATCACCAGCGTCCTCGCCTTGTACCATGGGCAACTGTTCCCCATCCTGAATTACGAGACGCCCGATCCTCGCTGTCCGATCCACGCCGTGCGCAGCTTTGGCGGGCCTGCCGGGGACAGCTTTCTCAATGTCAACGTCACCCCTCAGGGGCAGGCCAGCGCCGTGGTAGCCCGCTGTATGGGCTAGATTCGCTGCCCGCTGCCTACGACCAAGGGTCGGCGATCCGTATCTGTTTGGGCGTTCCCTGCCGCGATCGGAGGCCCCGTGCCCGTCCGGCAACTTGACACACTTGCGGGTGACCGGTATTCTTTTCGAAATTGTACCGATATCGTACGCCTGCTAAGTGCCTTTGTTGGAAGGATTTTCGATCGTCGCGGGCGGCGCCGCAAGAGGCGGCGTTACGGGGTCGTTGCGGTCTAGCGGAAAGCGTTTAACATCATGAATCCGAACGAGTTGCTGCGAATTGTCGATTCGCTTCACCGCGAAAAGAATATCGACACGGAGATCGTCTTTCAGGCGATCGAAGCGGCATTCGTGTCGGCGGTGCGGCGTCAATTTGGCGAAGAAGCGGAGATTGTCGTCCAAATTGACCGCCCTTCGGGAACGATAAAGGCGATGGTTAACGGAGAGCCGTTGGACGAGGACACGATCGGGCGGATCGGTGCCCAGACGGCCAAGCAGGTGATCATCCAGAAGATCCGGGAGGCAGAACGGGATTCCCTGGTGCAGGAATTCAGTTCCCAGATCGACGACATGGTGCATGGCATTGTCCAGCGGGTTGAGGGCGGGGCGACGCTGGTTTCGCTGAACAACGTCGAGGCCATCTTGCCGAGAAGCGAGCAGATTCCGGGCGAAACGCATCACCCCAACGAACGGGTTCGCGCGGTGATTCACGAGGTCAAGCCGCAGGGCAACCGGGTCAAGGTGGTCTTGAGTCGCACTCGTAGCATCCTGGTTCGCCGGTTGTTCGAGCAGGAAATCCCGGAGATTGCCGAAGGTGTGATCGCCATCAACGCGCTGGCCCGCGAACCCGGCTATCGGACGAAGGTGGCCGTCAGCAGCTCGGATCAACGCGTGGATTGCGTCGGTGCCTGTGTGGGCGTGCGGGGCAACCGGATCAAGAATATCGTCGACGAATTGGCGGGCGAACGGATCGACATCGTGCGTTGGAACGACGACCCGCAAGCCTTGATCCCCAACGCCCTGCAGCCGGCCGAAGTCGACCAGGTGTTGTTGTGCGACATGTTGGGGCGAGCGATTGTCCTGGTCCGCGAGGACCAGCTGTCGCTGGCCATTGGCCGCCGCGGTCAGAACGTGCGGTTGGCAAGCAAGCTCTGCGGCTGGGACATCGAAATCATGACCGCCGAAGAGCTGGACGAGCAGATCGACCGCGCCAGCGCCGGATTCATGTCTCTGGAGGGAATGGACGAGGAGTTGGCGACACGGTTGGTCGAGCAAGGCTACCTCTCCTATGACGATTTGTCGGTCATTGAACCGGACGCCTTGATGCAGATGGGCAACTTGACCGAGGAGCAGGTAGAACGGCTCGTGGAACAGGCGGAGCGGAAAGCCGAAGAAGCCGACCGAGCGGCGGCGGAGGAGCGGCGACGGCAAAAAGAGCAGGAGAAACTGGAGGCAGACGCCGCTGCTGCCGGCCAGTCCGCAGGCGATGGAACCGCCGAGCCGGAACCGACGGGGGAAGTAAAGGAGGGCGGCCAGTCCGCAGAAGACGGTGCCGGCCCCAGGGAGCAGGCGGAGTAAGCGGATCTGGAGTTTGGCCTGCTGCCGATGAACGTGAACCCCGGTCGAGGCTTTCTCGTTCTCGTGATTGGGTTTTGGGCACTCCGCGTGACCAGCATAGGAGGTCGCGGACATGGGTTAATCATTGATGGTGGTAGCGAGGCGGCTTTTTTTCAGAAGTTCCGTGCAGCCGCCGCGCGAGGAAAGGCGACGTTGCCGTGCGCATTTACGCGTTAGCCAAAGATCTGGACATCGACAGCAAGGAACTGGTTGAGGTCTGCCGCAAGGCAGGCATCTCCGGGAAGGGGTCTGCGCTGGCGAGTCTGACCGACGACGAAGTAGTGAAAGTGAAGGCCTTCCTGCGCGGCGGTGACAGGAAAGCCGAGGGGGCTGCGGCCGGCGCTGCCGGGCGTCGTCCGATGCCGGAAGTCTATCGTCGCGAAGACTACGTGGCGCCCGCTGCCGCCGGCAAAGTCAAGGTCCTGGATGTGACCGCTCGGCGGCCGTTGGCCCGGCCGGAAGCCAAACCGCCCGTCGAAGAAGAGCCCCCCACCGTCATCGAAGTCCCGCCGCCCCAGCAAGTCCCGCCGCCCCAGGAAGTCCCGCTGCCCCAGCAAGTCCCGCCGCCCCAGGAAGCGGTCGTCGAGCCCGAGATTGCCGCGCCCCGGGAACCGCCGCCCGCGGAGGCCGGCGAGGAGCGCCAGCAAGAGCCGCTTGCGGCCCGCGTCCAGGAGCCGCCTCCGCCGCCGGTCGAAGTCAAACGCGAGCCGGTCCGGGAAGAGCGTTGGGCGGAAAGAAAAGAACCCAAGATCATCGACCTGCGGGGCGACGAAAAGAAGGAGGCGGGCCCCGCCGCCAAGCCGCCGCGGAGGAAGCGGGAGCCGATCATCAAATTGGCCCAGATGCCGGCCGTCAAGAAGCCGCCGGCGGCGGCGAAGGCGGCCGAGGCCAAAGCTCAGAAGCCGGAAATCCGGCTCACTCCCAGCGCCATCGCGGGCCATCGAGCCGGCCAGAAGGCGCCGCTGGAGGAACTCACCAAGGAGCATTTCGCCAAGGGCCGCGAAAAGCCGCACAAGGCCGCCCCGGGGGAACGGGACCGGAAGAAAGGCGCCAAGCCCGAGGCGGAGGTCGCGACCGAAACGCCGCTCAGCGGCCGGGGCACCAAGCGTCGCCGCCCCGAGGGGGCCGCCGACGAAGAGATCGATCGCAACATGGCCGGGATGGCGGCCGCCCGCTTGGACCGCCAGAAATCCCGCAAGACCCGCGCCCGCGTCAAGACCGAGACGGCCGAGGGAGGCGAGGAAGAACGCGAAGTCGCGCCCGTGCGGCGGCCCAAGACGCTGGTCCGCAGGCATGGGGCCAGCACGGCGGCGCCACGCCGCGAGATGGTCACGGTGCAGTTGCCCTGCACGATCCGCAGTTTCTCCGAGGCCTCGGGCGTGGGTTCGGGCCAGGTGCTCAAGACCCTCATGGGCATGGGCATCGCCACCTTGAACATCAACGCCCAACTCGACAACGAGATGGCCCAGTTGGTGGCGGCCGAACTCGGCCTCCAACTGGAGTTCAAGCAGCCGCCGACGCTGGAGGAAAGCCTCCTGGCGGCGCTCGACGCTCCCGACGAAGATCCCGCCCGGCTGCCGCCCCGTCCGCCGGTGGTCACGTTCCTCGGACACGTCGACCACGGCAAGACGTCGCTGCTGGACCACATCATCGGCAGCAACGTCGTCGCCGGCGAGGCCGGGGGCATCACCCAGCACATCCGCGCCTATCGCATCACCAAGAACGGCCGCGCCATCGCCTTTGTCGATACGCCGGGCCATGAAGCCTTTACCGAGATGCGCGCCCGCGGGGCCAACGTGACCGATATCGTGGTCTTGGTCGTCGCCGCGGACGACGGCGTGATGCGGCAGACCGAAGAGGCGATCAGTCACGCCCGGGCGGCGGGCGTGCCGATCGTCGTGGCCCTGAACAAGATGGACTTGCCCGGCGCCAATCCCGACCGCACGCTGCAGGAACTGGCGGCCCAGAACCTCCTGCCCAGCGAATGGGGCGGCGACGTGGAAGTGATCCGGACCAGCGCGACCACCGGATTGGGCATGGATGATCTGCAGGAAACGATCCTGTTGACCGCCGATCTGCACGACTACCGCGCCAATCCGGACCGCCCGGCGGTCGGCGTGTGCCTGGAGGCCGAACAGCAGGCGGGCCGTGGCGTGATGGCGAAATTGATCGTCCGGAGGGGCACGCTGCGCGTCGGCGACGTGGTGCTCTGCGGCACCTCCTACGGCCGCGTCAAAGCCATGTACGACACGTTGGACGGCCGGCTTCGCGTGCCCGAGGCAGGGCCCTCGACGCCGGTGAATGTGGCCGGCTTCGATGAACCGCCTAACGCCGGTGACCGGTTCCACGTCTTGGACGACATCTCCCAGGCGCGCCAGATCGCCGAGCAGCGGGCCGCTCGCAGCCGCGAACAGTCGCTGGCCGGCACGACGACCCGCGTGTCGTTCGAGGAGTTCCAGCGGCGGCTGGCCGAGGGCAACCTGGCCGACACGCGCGAAGTCGCGACGCTGAACCTGATCGTCCGCACCGACGTCCGCGGCTCGATCGAGGCCATCGAAAAGGAATTGACCAAGCTGGAGCATCCCGAAGTGCAAATCAAGATCTTGCACAAGGCGGTGGGCTCGATCAGCGCGGCCGACGTGATGCTGGCGCACGCGTCGCAAGCCGTGATCCTCGGCTTCAACGTCATTCCCGACGAAGCGGCGCGGACGCTGGCCGAGGAGAAACAGGTCGAAATCCGCCGCTACGACATCATTTACAAGATGACCGACGACGTCAGAGCGACCTTGGAGGGCAAGCTCAAGCCGGAGCAGCGGATTGTGGAACTGGGCCACGCCGTCGTCAAGCGGGTGTTCTCCATCAGCCGCGTGGGCGCCGTGGCCGGCTGCTACGTGGTCCGTGGCTCGATCGCCCGCGGTTGCCGAGTCCGCGTCAACCGTGACGGGCGCACGATCGGCGATTACGAGTTGGAGTCGTTGCGGCACGAGAAGGATGACGTCCGCGAAGTGCCTCGCGGGATGGAGTGCGGCATGAAACTGGTCGGGTTCAACGACGTCAAACAGGACGACGTCTTGGAGGCTTACAAAATCGAGGAGGTGGCCAGGACGCTATGAGCCGCGGACCGCGACGGGACCGGCTCGGCGGCGACCCGCCAGCGGTCCCGGAGGCCCTCCCCGTGTCTCCCGCCGCCTGCAAATCCCGGAACGAGCAGCCATGTCTTCCCGACGCGTACTGAAAGTCGCCGAGGCCATCCGCGAAGTGGTCGCCATGGCCATCCTGACCGAGTTGCAGGATCCCCGGATCCGCGACGTCACCGTCACCTACGTCGAAGTCTCGCCGGACCTGCGCTACGCCAAGGTACACGTGTCGGTCATGGGCAGTGAAGCGAAACAGAACCTGAGTCTCCGGGGGCTGCAGAATGCGGCGGGTTTTCTGCAACAGAAAGTGGCTCGCCGCATTGAAACCCGCTACACGCCGCGGCTGACGTTCCTGCTGGACAAGGGCGTCAAACACTCCATCGAGGTCAGCCGGCTGCTCAGCGAACTGTTGCCCCCCGAAACGGACCATCCGGACTCGACGAGCCGCGGCTCGGAAGAAAGCCCCGAATTGCGAGATCCCCGGCAAGTTCAAGGTCACGAATAACCCGCGCAGAAAGTGTTTATGTCCACATTCAATCGAAGCGCGCTGATCAACACCACGTACCAGGTGCTGCTGGCAAACTACCAGCCCTGCCAGCCGCCGGCGGACCGGTCGCTATTTGAGCACTTGATGTATGCCTGCTGCCTCGAGGACGCACGGCCGGAAGCGGCGGACGAGGCCTTCGCCAAACTGCAGCAGACGTTCTTCGACTGGAACGAAGTCCGCGTGACGACGGTCAAAGAACTCTCGGAAGCCATGGCGTCGCTGCCGGCTCCCATGGTGGCGGCGACCAGGCTGAAGCGGGCCTTGCAGCACATCTTCGAGACGCACTACTCGTTCGACATCGAAGCGCTGAAGAAGCAGAACTTGGGCAAAGCGATCAAGGACCTGCAAGGCATCCGGGGCGTCACGCCCTTCGCCGTCGACTATGTCACGCAACATGGCCTGGGCGGCCACGCCATCCCGCTGTCCGCAAGCATCATCGAGTTGCTGGCGGTCATCGGCATCATCACCGAAACCGAAGCCAGGCGGAACCGCATTCCCGGTCTGGAGCGAGCCATCCCCAAAGCCAGGGGCATCGAATTCGCTTCCCTGCTGCATCAACTTGCGGCCGACTTCGCGATGTCGCCCAGCAGTACCAAGTTGCGGCCGATCCTGCTGCAGATCGATCCGGAGGTGAAAACGCGGCTGGCCAGGCACTTGGCCAAGCCGGCGGAGCCGCCTCCACCGCCGGCCAGGTCGCGGCCGTCCAAGTCGCGGACCGCAGAACCGGCCTCCGTGGACGGCGAGCAGCCGCGCAAGGGGGAATCGGCTGCGAAGCGCAAACGCAGGGAAGTTCCGGCCGGCGAGGAAAGTTCCAAGGACAAAGACGCCTCGGCCAGCCCTGCATCCAAGCCCGACGCCGCCTCCAAACCCTCGGCCACCAAACAACTGTCCAAGAAGAAGCCCCGCTGATGTCTTCGCTGCTGCCCCTGTTTTGCCTGTGGGCGGCGGCGGAGATCTCCCCGCCGCCACCGCTGCCGGACCAATTCGAGGAGCCGGCGGTGCCCTTGGCTCCCAAGATCCCGCGCAGCGAGCAGGACGAGGCCAAGGTGGTCTCCGCCGCACTGTTCGCACACGGCCGCTTGTTGCTGCAGCGCCGCGACTATGCGCGGGCCTTGCGGCGTTTCCAGCGGGCTTGGCGCTACGACCCCGAAACCGTCTCGATCCTGCCACGCATCGTTTTCCTGGCCCACCAATTGCAGCGCCCGGAGGAAGCCGCCAGGTACGCCCTGGTGGCCGAAGAACGGACGAACCTGAGTCCTGCCCTGTTGCGGCAGTTGGCCGTCCGGTCATCGGCGCGGCAGGAGTGGCAACCGGCGCTGGCGCTGTTCGAGAAATCCTTGCAGACCGGCGGCGAGCGGCCGGCCCAGCCGATCCCGAAAGACGAAGATCTGGCCACTCTGATCGTCTATCTCGAAATGGGCCGGCTTAGCCTCTTGACTCGTGACTATGCCAAGAGCGCCGAGTACTTTGCCCGCGTGCGGGATGCCATCGAGCACCCGGAACGCCTGGCGAAGAACGAAGCCGTCAAGCAGGCCCTGCTGGGAGAAGAGGCCGACCGCACGTACCGTCTGATGGCCGAAGGTTTCTTCCAGGCGGGGCGTTACGACGACGCGGAAGCCTTGTACCGGCGGGCCTACCAGGGGCCGCGGGGCAAGGACCAACCGGGGCTGCTCGATCTGCAACTGGCCCGCGTCGCCGCCAAACGGGGCCAGACCGATCAGGCGCTGCAACATCTCGATGGCTACTTGGCCGCCAAGAGTTCCGCCGCCGGCGGCGAGCCCTACGCACTGCTGGCGGAACTGCTCGCCGCCAAAGAGCCCGACAAAGCCAAGGTCCAAGCGCAACTGCGATTGCGTCTGGAGAAACTCTTGGAGGGCGACGCGACGAACACCGCCCTGCTGTTCGCCCTAGCCGAACTCGACCGCCAGGCCGGGCGATTCGAGGCTGCCGAGCAGCGGTACGAACAACTGCTGGTGCTGCAGGCCGCCCCGGAAGTCTACGCGGCTTTGGCGGAAATCTTCCTGCAGCAGAAACGCCCGGAAAAGTTGATCGAGTTGTGCGGGGTCGCCGCCGCCAAAGGCGCCAGCCTGTCAGAACTGGCGGCCATGCTGGATCCGCTCGGCAAGAGCAAGGAACAGAGCGAAGCCGTGATCGCCCGCGTCCGCCAGCAACGCGAAACCGATCCGGAACATCTTGCCGCGGGCGCCGCGATCGCCGCCGCGTTGTTGGCCCACACGCAGCAGGACGCCCAGACCGCCGGCGCCCTGTTCGCGCACGCCCTGAGCCGCCTGGACCCGCCGGCGCGGGCCGAGTACTTGCCGGCCTGGGGCCTCAAGCTGCTGCTGGACCGCCAATACGAGCGGGCCGTGCCGCTGTTCCGCCAAGCCCTCGCGGAGAACTTGACGGACGAACGAAAGCTGGCCGCCCATTTCTATCTGACCCGAGCGCTGGCCTTGGGAGGGCAGACCGACGAGGCGCTCCAAGTGGCCGATCAAGCTGCGGCGGCCTTCCCGGATGCGCCGCGCCTGCAGGCGCAACCCGCCTGGGTGTACTACTACGCCAAGCGGCATGCGCAAGCGGAAGATGCCTACCAGGCTCTGCTGGAGCGGTTCGACGACCAGCACTCCTCGCCCGACGTCCGCGATGCCATGCGCGATGCCCGACTGATCCTCTCCAACATCTGCGTCCAACAGGACAAGATGGAGGCGGCCGAAGAGTGGTTGGAACAGGTGCTGGACGAATTCCCGGACGACATCGGCGCCCTGAACGACTTGGGTTACCTCTGGGCCGACCAGAACAAGCACCTGCAGCGGGCCCTGGACATGGTCCGCCGCGCGGCCGAGGGCGACCCGGACAACGCCGCCTACCGAGACAGCCTCGGCTGGGCCCTGTACCGGCTGGAGCGGTTTCCGGAAGCCGTCCAGGAACTTGAAAAAGCCGCCGGCGACGACGACCCGGATGGCGTCATCCTGGACCATCTGGGCGACGCGTACTTGCGTGTGGACCGCCGCGCCGACGCTGTCGCGGCGTGGCAGCGAGCGGTGCAAGCCTTTGCCAAGGAAGGCGATCACGCGAAGCAACAAGTGACTCAACAGAAAATCAAAACTTGCGAGAAGTAAATGTATGGCTGGACATTCCCACTGGGCCGGTATCAAACACAAGAAGGCCTTGATCGACAATAAACGCGGCAAGCTCTGGAGCAAGCTCTCCAAGGCGATCATCGTGGCTGCCAAGATGGGCGGCGGCGACCAGTCGATGAACATCCGGCTGCGGACCGCCGTCATGGATGCCAAAGCCGTCAGCATGCCCAAGGACAACATCGAACGGGCCATCAAGAAAGGCACGGGCGAGCTGGACGGCGGCAACGTGGAAGAAACGGTGTACGAAGGCTACGGCCCCGCCGGCGTCGCCGTCATGTGCGATATCATGACCGATAACCGCAACCGCACCGCGCCCGAACTGCGCAAGCTGTTCGAAATCCACGGCGGCAAACTGGGCGGCGCCAACTGCGTGGGTTGGATGTTCGAGCGGAAAGGACTGTTCACCTTCGCAGCCGGCACGGTCGACGAAGAGAAACTGATGGAAGTCGCCCTGGACGTCGGGGCGGACGACGTCAAGCAGGCCGGCAACAAGTTCGAGGTCACCTGCCCTGCCGAGAATTATACCCAGGTCCTGGACGCCCTGACCGCCGCCGGGCTGCAACCGGAATCCAACGAACTGACGCGCATCCCGACCACGACCGTCGATTTGAACGCCGAGGACGCTCGCAAGGTGCTCAAGTTGATGGAAGCACTGGACGACCACGACGACGTGCAAAACGTCTCCGCCAACTTCAACATCCCCGACGACGTCATGGCGGAACTGTCCGAGACGTGAAGGGAGCCCGCAGACCCGTTTTGCAGCTCTTTTTGTCGATCCCTTTGTCGTGAGCCTTGTCGTAAGCCTTGTCGAAATGAGCGTTTGTTTTCTGCCGAGAAGTCCGACGAAGCTTGCGACGAAGGCGACGCATGCTGCGTGTTGGCTGCTCCTGGCTGCCGTCGCCGGCTGTGGCGATCCCCGCTCCCATTTCCCCGTGAACCGTGTCTACCTCAAGAAGCAGGAACTGGCGGCACAACTGGAATTGTCGGACCAGCAGCGGCGGGACATTGTGGACGTGCTGGAACTCCTCTTCGGCACGCCCGATGCGCCGCGGGTTCCCGAATTGGACGGATTGGACGCGCGCGGCGTGCTGGAACTCGACCAACTGCAAGTTGCCGCCGGCCCCGTTAGCAGCGACCAGGCTGGACGCCAGCAGGGACTGTACCGCAAACACTGTGCCCACTGCCACGGTCTGGCCGGCGACGGGGCGGGGCCGACGGCGTGGTTCCTGGAACCCTATCCCCGCGACTTCCGCCGGGGCATCTTCAAGTACAAATCCACACCGGGGCCTGCTGCACCGCCCACCCACGACGACCTGGCACGGCACATGCGCAGCGGCAATCCCGGCAGCGCCATGCCGGCCTTCAACCTGCTGGCCGGCGAAGAGCTGGAATCGTTGGTCGGTTACGTCAAGTACCTGTCCATCCGAGGCGAACTCGAACGGGTGCTGATCTTTGATTCGATCGATCAATTGGACGAATACGACCGGCTCGTCGACTTTTCCCTGCAGGACAAGGACCCGGACGAATTCGCAGAGCAACTGGCGCCGATCAAGGCAACGCTCGCCGGCATCGTCCGCCGCTGGCTGGACGCGGCCAATCAAGTCACGCAGGTGCCTCCGCCGCCCGCAGGCTGGGATTCAGCGGCGGCGATTCGGCGCGGCCAGGAACTGTTCGCGGGCGAAGTGGCCAATTGCGTCAAGTGTCATGGGCCGGCCGGCCGGGGCGATGGCCAGAACGTCGATTACGACGATTGGGCCCGCGAAATCGTAGATCCCCAGAATCCAGCCGCGATAGCGCCGTTTCGGGCCGCGGGCGCCCTGCCTCCCAGCCCCGCTCAGCCCCGGAACCTACAATACGGCATCTACCGCGGCGGCAGCCGCCCTGAAGATCTCTACCGCCGCATCCTGAACGGCATCGCCGGCACGCCCATGCCCGCCGTGGCCCTGCGGCCCGCAGACGCTAAGCCCGGCGACCAGCGACTGACCAACGACGACGTCTGGCGCCTGGTAGCGTTCGTTTTCTCGCTGGCAGAGAAGAATGCTGCCCATGTCGCCAGCGTCTCAACAGCAGACCCAGCGGGGTCGTAGAGCTACCGCTCTCCACGCTTGAACATCCCCAACGGGAGGGCCCTCAGCCCACGGCGTACGCCGTGTGCTGACGCACGTAGGGCGGATGGAAGGCGAGGACGATGTCTTCGCGGGGGACGCCCAACTCGACGAGACGTTCCGCCATCGCATCCTCCGTGCCGTCGTGACGAATCCAAATCTTGCCGTCTTTGATGTCGAAGTGCAGAACGCACCCGTAGAAACGATAGTCGTTTCGCCAACCATCCCGCAACACCTGATAGTGCTCGCCTTCACGATCGATCGCGAGGTACGTTTCCAGACCCTCGTAGCCGGCAACGCGGACCTGATACTCCGTGATCAGGTCCAGGATGATTTGCCGATAACGCGCTAATTTGTCCATGTAACCACCGACTCTGTCTCGGGACTGAAGACCACCAGCTTCACGCCAAACCGTTCGACAATCCGGCGAACCATTTCCTCGGCAAAGAACGTGCGATGAATGAATTGCGGGATGGCAAGATACTAGGCGACCTCCTGGACTACGCCAGGAAGTCGAGGCCATCGGTGC